>PXDI01000080.1 GCA_003565095.1 PVC group bacterium
CCAAGATTCTGACGATTGCTACATCACATGTCGAGTATTCTTCGGACAACCGCCACTATGCGCACGTTGACTGTCCGGGACATGCTGACTATGTAAAGAACATGATCACCGGTGCTGCACAGATGGATGGTGCGATTCTGGTGGTAAGCGCGGCTGACGGCCCGATGCCGCAGACCCGTGAGCACATTCTGCTGGCGCGTCAGGTCGGTGTGCCGGCAATTGTGGTATTTCTTAATAAGTGCGATCTGGTTGACGATCCGGAATTGCTGGATCTGGTTGAACTGGAAGTGCGCGAGCTGTTGAGCAAGTATGAGTATCCGGGTGATGACATTGCGATAGTACGCGGTGATGCGCTTTCGGCGACTCAGGCCAACAGTCCGGATGATCCGGCCTGCAAGTGCATTGGCGATCTGATGGAGGCCCTGGACGTTAATGTTCCTGAGCCGGAGCGTGCGGTTGAGCTGCCGTTCCTGATGCCGATTGAAGACGTGTTCTCGATTGAAGGACGCGGGACAGTGGTAACCGGACGTATTGAGCGCGGTGTCGTCAAGACCGGTGAGGAAGTTGAGATTATCGGATTGCGTGACACGCAGAAGACTACGGCAACCGGTGTTGAAATGTTCCGTAAGATTCTGGATCAGGGACAGGCCGGTGACAATGTCGGTGTGTTGCTGCGCGGTACGAAGAAGACGGATGTTGAGCGTGGTCAGGTGCTGGCCAAGCCGGGGTCAATCACCCCGCACACCCGTTTCAATGCCGAGCTGTACGTGCTGGGCAAGGATGAAGGTGGGCGTCATACCCCGTTCTTCAAGGGTTATCGTCCGCAGTTCTACATCCGCACCACCGATGTGACCGGTGACATTACCCTGCCGGAAGGTGTGGAAATGGTTATGCCGGGCGACAACATTTCGGTTGAAGTGAAGCTGATTCAGCCGGTGGCTATGGAAGACCGTATGCGCTTCGCGATTCGCGAAGGCGGCCGCACTGTTGGTGCGGGTACGGTTACAAAGATTCTCGAATAATAGTAAAAATAATAACTGCGAGGCGGCACCGGTAGACGGTGACCGTCTCGTTGTTATGTAAACGGAGCGGGACGCAATGCCGAGAGATTTGGCAATTCTAGCTTGCAGTGAGTGTAAGCGGCGGAACTACACGACGACGCGCAACAAGCGTACGGTGACAACCCGGCTGGAGATTAAGAAGTACTGCCGGTTTGACAAGCAGCGCACGCTGCACCGTGAAACGAAGTAAATTGGTGTTGCGGTTGCCGGCGGGCCGGCGGGGAAAGTAGGCCAGTAGCTCAATTTGGCAGAGCATCGGTCTCCAAAACCGAGGGCTGGGGGTTCGAGTCCCTCCTGGCCTGCCAGTTATAGAGAGAAACCGGCGGCCATTCAGTTAGTGTAAGGCGGCAGACATGGGCGATGAGAAACAGAATAGCGGTGGGGTGAAGGAGTTCTTCGACGAAGTGGGTGCGGAGATGAAGAAATGCACCTGGCCGGGACGTGAGGAATTGATTGAGTCGACGTTTGTCGTAATTGTAAGCTTGCTGCTGATCAGCCTGTTTGTCGGCATCAGTGACAAGATTCTGGTGGAAATATTGAGACTGCTGATTCCGACAGGGTAAATATGGCGATACAGAAAGAATGGTTTGTATTACATACATTAACGGGTCAGGAATACAAGGTTCGTGACAGCATCAGCGTGCGTCGCAAGCACGAGGAGATGGAGGATCTGATCGGAGAGGTCGTGATCCCGACGGAAAAGGTCGCGGAAGTCAAGCGCGGGGTCAAGACGACTTCAGTGCGCAAGTTCTTTCCGGGCTACGTTCTGATAAATTTGAGCCTGTATGATGAGCCGCGCCGCATTAATGAGCGCAGTTGGTATTTTATAAAAGAAACTCCGGGGGTTATCGGTTTTCTGGGTGGAGACAATCCGGTACCGCTGCCGCAATCGGAAGTTGACATTATCCTGTGTCAGGAAGAGGACCGGCGCGAGCAGATTAAGCCGCGGGTCACCTTTGAACCGGGCGAGTCGGTAAGGATTATCGACGGCCCGTTTGTCAACTTTCTTGGCGGGGTTGAATCGGTTGATCCTGAACGCGGCAAGTTGAAGGTGTCGGTTGATATCTTCGGCCGCCGCACGGTTGTAGAGCTGGAATATTGGCAGGTTGAACGCGCTGAGTAATCGGCGGAAGAGCATTCGACAGTTATTGAGGCATTAAATGGCAAAGAAAGAGATAGGCAAGATAAAGCTGCAGATACCTGCGGGGCAGGCGAATCCGGCACCGCCGGTTGGTCCGGCTCTCGGACAGCAGGGCGTAAACATCATGGAATTTTGCAAGGCGTTCAATGCCGCCACGCAGGAACAGGCCGGATTGATGATACCGGTGGTTATTACTGTATATCAGGACCGTTCCTTCACCTTCATCACCAAAAGTCCGCCGGCGGCTTCGTTATTGAAGCGTGCAGCCGGGCTGGCCAAGGGGTCGGGGGTGCCGAACCGTGAAAAGGTCGGCAAGGTGACGCGTGAGCAGATTCGTGAGATTGTTGGGATCAAGGTCAAGGATATGAACTCGAAATCGGAAGATGCGGGAATCCGGGTGATTGAAGGCACCGCTCGCAGCATGGGGATAGAAGTTACTGACTGAATTGCTTGAAAAGCGCGGAGAAATCATGGCGAGGCACGGAAAAAAATATAATAAAGTGGCAGAGCAGGCACCCGCTGAGGTGCTTGAACTGGAGCAGGCGATCGGTTTTCTGAAAGAGCATGCGACCGCTACGTTCAATGAAACGATGGAGCTGGTATTGCGCATGGGAATTGATCCGCGGAAATCGGAGAATGCGATACGCGGCACAGTGAGTCTGCCGCATGGCACCGGCAAGAAGGTGCAGATTCTGGTGTTTGCCTCTGGCGAAGCGGCGGACGCGGCGCGGGCGGCGGGCGCCGACCATGTCGGATATGAGGATATGATCGAGAAGGTCAAGGGTGGCTGGACCGGGTTTGACGTGGCGATTTCCACGCCGGATGCGATGAAAGAGGTTCGCAAGCTGGGGCGTGTCCTCGGTCCGCGCGGGCTGATGCCCAACCCGAAGACCGGCACGGTTACCGATGACGTGGCGCAGGCTGTCCAGGCCAGCCAGGCCGGACGCGTTGAGTTCCGGATGGATCGCCAGGGATGTATTGCTGTGCCGTTCGGTAAAGTTTCTTTTGAAGTGCAGCCTTTATTGGAGAATGCCCGCGCGATTCTATCGGCGGTGCGTCACGAGCGTCCGGCGGCTGCCAAGGGTGAGTATATTAAGTCGGCCTCTGTCAGTTCGACGATGGGGGTCGGATTAAAAGTGAATGTCAAGGATTAGAAGCGGGGAGCGCACTGATGAGACCTGAAAAACAGGCGATTGTTGGGGAAATTCGTGATAATCTGTCATCGGCGGAATACGCCTTACTGGTGGATTTTGCCGGGATGACTGTGGAGCAGGGCGCTGATTTACGCGGACGTCTTGCGCAGCACGAAACCCGTTTGCAGGTGGTTAAGAACAGTCTGCTGGGTTTTGTGGCCGGCGAGCTGGGGCGTCCTCTTGATGAGGATATGCTGCAGGGCCCGACGGCGATGGTCTACGGCAGCGGAGATGTGGCTGCGGTTGCGAAAACCCTGACTGGTTTTTACAAGGAGAAGGAGCGGGTGGCAGTCAAGGGCGGTTGCCTGGGGCAGCGCCGGTTGTCATTGCAGGATGTTGAAGCGTTGGCGAAGATGCCGTCGCGCGAGGTACTGCTGGGTATGGTAGTCGGCACGATTGCCGCACCGATGTCCGGTATGGTTGGTGTTCTCAGCAGCAAGCTGCGAAGCCTCTTATATGTATTGCGGGCTGTTGAGGAAAAGAAGGCTGGTGCACAGTAAAACTTGGGTAAAACGTTCTTAGTAACGTGGCAGGACAGGAGAGTTAGTCATGACTGAAGTGAAGGAAGATAAAGTGGAAAATCAGGAAGCAACCAAGCAGAGCGCGGCTCTGGAAGGCAAGATGGCTGAATTCGTGGATTGGATTGAGGGTATCTCGGTACTCGAGCTTTCGCAACTGGTGAAGGCGCTTGAGGATCGTCTGGGTGTCAGCGCGGCTGCTCCGATGGCTGTTGCGGCTCCGGCGGCCGGTGGTGCTGATGCGGGTGCGGCAGCCGAGGAGAAGACTGAGTTTGACGTGATTCTGACCGCCGTCGGCGCGCAGAAAATCAACGTCATTAAGGAAGTTCGCGGAATCACCGGTCTGGGTCTGAAAGACTCCAAGGATCTGGTTGAAGGCGCGCCGAAGCCCGTGAAAGAAGGTGTCAGCAAGGAAGAAGCCGAAGAAATCAAGAAGAAGCTTGAAGCCGCCGGTGCCAGTGCTGAGGTGAAGTAGACAGGCCGGTGGGATTCCGCCCTTCGGGGCGGATCAGAGTTGGTTCAGGTAGAGCGGATATTCTTGGTATTGATACAGCGAGGTGCCGGATGGCAAAGCGGACCAGTTATGGTAAACTTAAGTCGGTGATTAACCCGCCGGACTTAATTGGACTTCAGACGAGGTCGTATGACCAGTTTCTTCAGCGCGGGGTTGCACCCGATAAACGTGCAGCGATCGGGCTTGAAGCGGTTTTAAGGGAAGTCTTCCCGATCGAGAGCTATGATGGCAGATATTTGCTGGACTATGTCAGATATGATCTGGCGGAGCCCAAAATGTCACCGATAGTTGCGCTGAATGAAAACCAGACGTTTGCGGCGCCTTTGCATGTCACTTTCCGTTTGAAGGATGGTGACGAAGTGCGTGAGGAAAGCGTTTACATGGGTGAAATTCCGTTGATGACAGATGACGGGGCTTTCGTTGTAAACGGCGCAGAGCGGGTGGTGGTCAGTCAGTTGCATCGTTCTCCGGGCATTTGCGCTGAGGAATCGCTGCATGCCAACGGCACTACATTGTATTCTGTGCGGATTATCCCGGACCGCGGTTCGTGGGTTGAGCTGCAATTCGATACCAGTGACAATATCTGGATTTACATGGACCGCCGCCGCCGCCGCCGCAAGTTTTTAGCGTCGACGTTTTTGCGCGCGCTGGGGTATGGCACTGATGAAGAAGTGCTGGGGCTGTATTACTCGTTCCGCTCAATCAAGACCGGTGCGGCGCACAGTGCTGAAGAGCTGGAATTTCTGGTATGCAAGGATGACGTCTTTGATCTGGATTCGAAGAGCGTGCTGGCACGCCGCTACGAACCATTGACAGAGGCGCTGCTTGAGCAAATGCGTGAAGCCGGCATCAGCAAGCTGGATGTTGTTGATGTTTCCTGGGATGAAGGGGTGTTTCTTTCAACGGTGAAATCCGATCAGACGCACACCACTGATGACGCATTGAAGGATATCTATCATCGTCTGCGTCCGGGCGATCCGGCCACACCGTCAAACGCCCGCCAGTTGTTACGGCGGCTGTTTTTTGACGCGCGGCGCTACGATCTTGGGCGGGTAGGGCGCTATAAGATCAATCAGAAACTGGGGCTTACGGGCAAGGTGGAAGATGATTTGCGTACACTGGACAAGCTGGATGCGGTTGAGGCGATTCGCTATCTGCTGCAGATTCGCCGCGGAGAGGAAAGTGTCGATGACATTGATCATCTCGGCAGCCGCCGCATCCGCACGGTAGGTGAACTGCTGGAGAATCAGTGCCGGGTTGGACTGGTGAGGACTGAGCGCCTGATTCGTGAGCGCATGACCTTGCATGATCCTGCCAAGGGATTATTGACTCCGCAGAAGCTGGTAAACTCGAAGTCACTTTCGGCAGTCGTTCAGGATTTCTTCGGGCGCAGTCAGTTGAGCCAGTTCATGGACCAGACCAATGCGCTCAGCGCGCTGGCCCATAAGCGCCGTCTGAGTGCATTAGGGCCTGGAGGCTTGAGCCGTGAACGCGCCGGATTTGAGGTGCGCGACGTTCACAGCAGTCATTACGGCCGTATCTGCCCGATTGAAACCCCGGAAGGACCGAACATCGGTTTGATTTCCTCCCTGGGGGTTTTCGCTCTTATCAATGATTTCGGCTTTATTGAAAGTCCCTACCGGCGTGTTGAAAACGGCCGGGTTACTGATGAAGTTGAGTATTTGTCGGCGGATCGTGAGGAGAAATTTGTTATCGCACAGGCGAACGCACCGCTTGATGACAAGGGGCGGTTTGTGAACGAGCGTGTTTCTGTTCGTTATCGTGCCGAGTTTCTGGAAGTGCCGCGTGAGAAGGTTCAGTACATGGACGTTTCTCCGATGCAGGTGATCAGTATTGCCGCCAGCATGATTCCTTTTCTTGAGCATGATGATGCAAACCGTGCGCTGATGGGTGCGAACATGATGCGTCAGGCGGTTCCGCTGATGAAAGCCGAGCGTCCGTATGTGGCTACCGGGATGGAAGCTCTGGCAGCCAAGGATTCGTGTGTGACGGTAGTTGCACGTGAAGCCGGTAAAGTGGCATATGTTTCCGCGGACAGGATTGTCGTAACACGTGATGGTCAAATGCCGTCGAAGAAAGACAAGCCTGATTCATATCAGGAATATGATTTGCAGAAGTTCCGCCGTTCGAATGCGGGTACCTGCTGGAATCAGACCCCGATCGTGACGGTTGGGCAGAAGGTGCAGAAAGGTCAGTGCCTCGCAGACGGTCCAGGAACCAGTGAGGGTGAAATGGCGCTTGGCCGTAACCTTTCAGTGGCGTTCATGCCGTGGTCCGGTTATAACTTTGAAGACGCCATTATTCTCAGTGAGCGCATTGTGCGGGATGACGTATTCACCTCGGTGCATATTCACGACTTTGAGGTCGGTGCCCGTGATACCAAGCTGGGCCCTGAGGAAATTACGCGTGATATTCCTAACGGGGGGGAAGAGGCTTTGCGCAATCTGGCCAGCGATGGTGTTATCCGGATTGGTGCCGAGGGGAAGCCCGGTGATATTCTGGTGGGTAAGATTACCCCCAAGAGCGAAACCGAACTTGCTCCGGAAGAGCGCCTACTGCGCGCAATCTTTGGCGAGAAGGCGGCTGAAGTGCGTGACACTTCGTTGACGGTTCCCAGCGGGACATACGGCATTGTAATGGATGTTAAGACGACTGCGCATAAGGATGTGAAGTCGGTTGACGCATCTTCACCGACGGAGCGTAAAAAACAGATCAAGGGCATCCAGGAAGAACACAAGAGCAAAATCCAGCAGCTTACTGAAGAGTTGACGGAAGCGCTCAGCAACATACTTCTGGGAGAAAAGATTCCTCTGGATGTTACCGATTCCGAGACCGGTGAAGTTATAATTCCGGCGAATCGCAAGATTACCAAGACGTTACTGCGCAAGCTGGCCGCGGCCAGTGAGCACATGCATATCGACAGCAGTCCCATCCAGATCAAGATTGATGAGATTGTCGGTGACTACCGGCCGAAGTTTGCCGAGCTTGATGAAGAGCGCGAGCAGGCGTTGATCAGGGTTGAGAGCGGTGACGATGTTGATTCCGGCATCATTAAGCAGGTGCGGGTGTACGTTGCAACCAAGAAGAAGCTGGAAGTCGGTGACAAGCTGGCCGGCCGCCACGGTAACAAGGGTGTGGTTGCGCGGATTGTTCCGGATTGTGACATGCCGTTTCTGCCGGACGGCACTCCGGTTGATATTGTGCTCAATCCGCTGGGTGTACCGTCACGAATGAATCTTGGACAGATTTTTGAGACGCATCTTGGTGCAGCCTGCAAGCTGCTAGGCATGCATGCGGCTTCTCCGGTATTTGACGGCATTTCCGAGGCGCAGATCTCAAAGATGCTGACTGAAGCCGGGTTGTCCGGTGACGGAAAGACGATCCTGTATGACGGCCGGACCGGCGAACCTTTTGACCAGCGGGTTGTGGTGGGGCAGATTTATATGCTTAAGCTGCATCATCTGGTCAGCGAGAAGATTCATGCCCGTGCGGTCGGTCCGTATTCGCTGGTGACACAGCAGCCGCTGGGCGGCAAGGCGCAGTACGGCGGACAGCGTATGGGTGAAATGGAGGTCTGGGCGCTTGAAGCCTACGGGGCGGCTTATGCCTTGCAGGAACTCTTGACGGTAAAGAGCGATGACGTGGCTGGGCGCACACGCATTTATGAGGCAATTGTTAAAGGGGAAAACACGCTTGAAGCGGGTGTTCCTGAGTCATTCAGCGTGCTTGTCAATGAGCTGCGCGGGCTGTGCCTCGATGTGAAAACAAATGTTGACGAAGACAATTTCGGGCTTTAATCATCCCGTATCCGGAGGCAGAAATTGAATCAATACGATGGTCAGAACATTCTCGGGTTTAGTGAAACCGGCGGATTTGAATCGGTGGGCATTACGCTTGCGTCGCCGGAAAGTGTCCGTTCTTGGAGTCACGGGGAAGTCAAGAATCCGGAAACGATAAATTACCGTACATACAAGCCGGAACGCGGCGGTTTGTTTTGCGAGCGTATCTTCGGTCCAACCCGTGATTGGGAATGCAGTTGCGGCAAATACAAGCGGATCAAGCATAAGGGTGTGATCTGCGACCGGTGCGGTGTGGAAGTTACTGTTTCGCGGGTGCGTCGCGAACGGCTGGCGCATATTGAACTGGCTGTCCCGGTATCCCACATCTGGTTCTTTAAGTGCACACCGAGCAGAATCGGCCTGATGCTGGATATGACTGCCTCGGCGCTTGAGCGGGTGCTGTATTACGAGGATTATCTGGTCACAGATCCGGGCGACACCCCGCTTAAGGAGCGGCAGTTGCTGATGGAAATGGAATACCGCGAAGCTTACGAGAAATATGGTGACCGGTTTACCGCGAAGATGGGTGCTGAAGCCGTGCGCGAAGCGCTGCGCAGTATTGATATTGAGAAGACGATTGTCGAGATTGAGGAACAGATTGAGAAAACGCGCAGTAAGCAGACCCGTAAGAAGCTTTCAAAGCGGATGAAGGTGGCTGACGGTTTCCGTCGCAGCAACACCCGTCCGGAGTGGATGATTCTGGATGTGCTGCCGGTGATTCCGCCGGAGCTGCGCCCGCTGGTGCCCCTTGAGGGCGGCCGTTTTGCGACATCGGACCTGAACGATCTTTACCGGCGCGTAATCAACCGTAACAACCGTCTGAAGAATCTGCTGCAGTTGAAGACCCCGGATGTGATTATCCGTAATGAAAAGCGGATGCTGCAGGAGGCGGTTGATGCTGTATTTGACAATGGCCGTCACGGCCGTCCGGTTACCGGAGCCGGCAACCGCCCGTTGAAATCACTTAGTGATATGCTGCGCGGTAAGGGGGGCCGTTTCCGCCAGAACCTGCTCGGCAAGCGCGTCGACTATTCAGGCCGGTCCGTCATTGTTGTCGGTCCTGAACTGAAACTGCATCAATGCGGTCTGCCTAAGAAGATGGCGTTGGTGCTGTTTGAGCCGTTCATTATCCGGCGCTTGAAAGAGCTTGGCATAACTCATACTGTACGCAGCGCGAAGAAGCTGATTGAGCGCCAGACGGTCGAGGTCTGGGATATTCTGGATGAAGTGACTCGCGACAAGACGGTGATGCTTAACCGCGCGCCGACTTTGCACCGTCTCAGTATCCAGTCTTTTGAGCCGCTGTTGATTGAAGGTGAAGCAATTCAGATTCATCCGCTGGTATGTACGGCCTATAATGCTGACTTTGACGGTGACCAGATGGCGGTACACGTGCCGCTTTCAATTGAAGCGCAGCTTGAATCGCGCTGTCTGATGCTGGCATCAAACAACATCTTCTCACCCTCAAGCGGTCAGTCGATTATGACGCCGTCGCAGGATATTGCGCTGGGTATTTATTATCTTACCGCACCGAGTCAGGGTGACAAGATGCGCGCCTATCGCAAAGAGCCGGTTGATCCGCATGAGCGCCTGCCGATTCTGGGCAGCGTGAATGAAGTGCGTACCGCCTTTGACGAAGGCGCTTTGAAAATTGATCAGCGTATCCGGTTCCGCAATCCGGATAAGGGGCGCGAGACCTTTTTCGGTAAAGCTGAAGGTTCGACCATTGAAACGACGGTCGGGCGCGTGCTTTTTAATGAGCTGTTTCCGCATCAGCTTGGTTTTGTGAACAAGACCATTGACAAGGGGATGCTGGGTGAAATGATCTGGCAGTGCCACAAGCTGGCCGGGCATGCTGAGACTGTCCAGATGCTGGACAAGCTGAAGAAGATGGGATTTGAAACGGCGACTTTGGCGGGTGTTTCCATCGGTATGGAAGACATGATTATTCCGCCGGAGAAGCGTGAAGTGGTTGATAATGCCCGTAAGGAAGTGGCGGAAGTTGACCGGCAGTATCAGCGCGGTGTAATTACCGACGGTGAGCGCTACAATAAGATTGTTGATATCTGGACGCATGCAACCGAGGAAATCTCGAATGCGATGTATCGTGCCATTGAGGAGAACCGTGGAAGCCGTGAAACCAATCCGGTTTTCATGATGGTTGATTCCAAGGCGCGCGGCAGTCGTCAGCAGATCCGGCAGCTTGCCGGTATGCGCGGTTTGATGGCCAAGCCGTCAGGCGAAATTATTGAGCGTCCGATCGTATCCAACTTCCGTGAGGGGTTGAGTGTGCTGGAGTATTTTATCAGTACCCACGGTGCGCGCAAAGGTTTGGCTGATACTGCGTTGAAAACCGCTGATGCCGGATATCTTACGCGTAAGCTGGTGGATGTGGCTCAGGATGTGATTGTCGTTGAGCAGGACTGTAACACCGTCAACGGCATTGATATTACCGCGATGGCAGAAGGTGACGATGAACTGGTTAAGCTTTCGAGCAGAATTCTCGGCCGCACGGCGCTGAACGACATCAATGATCCGCTTAATGGTAAGACAATTGTGCGTGCCGGCGGGGAGATTGACGAGGATGCCTGTGAAAAGATAACCGCGACAGGCTTGGAGCGTATCCGCATCCGCAGTGTTTTGACTTGCGAATCGCGTATTGGCACGTGTGCGAAATGCTATGGCCGCGATCTTGCCACCGGCAAGCCGGTTGACATCGGCACCGCGGTCGGCATTATTGCCGCGCAGTCAATCGGTGAGCCCGGCACACAGTTGACGATGCGTACTTTCCATATCGGTGGTACTGCCAGTTCGGTGTTCAAACAACCGGAGATTATCGCCAAGCATGCGGGAATGGTTGCATACCATGACCTGCGCGTGGTGGTCAATCCGGATGGCGAGAATGTTGTATTGAACAAGAACGGCGCCATCAGTGTGCATGATTCTTCGGGACATGAGGTTGAGCGTTATACCATCGCGATGGGTACCATTTTGCTGGTAACCGACGGTGGACAGGCCAAAGCCGGTCAACTGATCGCCCGTTGGGATCCTTACAGCGTGCCGGTTCTTTGCGAACAGGACGGTGTGGTCGATTTTCACGAGTTTGTTGACGGTGTGACGGTTAAGAAAGAAACCGACGCCCAGACCGGCAAACGCGGGACGGTTGTTCTTGAAACAAAAGAGGACTTGCACCCGCAGATCGTTATTCGTGACCGCTCGAGCGGTGATGTGCTAGGGTTCTACAGTATCCCGGCCGGTGCGCATGTGATGGTTAAGCGTAACGAGGAAGTGCATCCCGGAATGCTGCTGGCGAAGATGCCGCGTAAGGAATCGAAAACACGTGATATTACCGGCGGTCTGCCGCGGGTGGCAGAACTGTTTGAAGCGCGTCAGCCTAAGGATGCGGCGGACATTGCCAAGATTGAGGGGATTGTTGATTTTGGCCCGAACCAGCGCGGAAAACGCTGCCTGATTATCCGCGATGAAACCACCGGTACCACGGAAGAGCATCTTATCCCGATGGGTAAGCATATTGTGGTATTCAAGGGTGATCGTGTGCGCAAGGGGCAGCAGTTGACCGATGGGCCGATTGTCCCGCAGGAGATTCTGGATGTATGCGGACCGCAGGAACTGCAGAAATATCTGGTAAATGAGGTTCAGCAGGTCTACCGTCTGCAGGGTGTGGAAATTAATGACAAGCACATAGAGACGATTGTGCGCCAGATGCTGCGCAAGGTGCGTATCACCAATCCGGGCGACACTGAGTTTCTGTGGGGCGAGCAGGTCTCGCGTCAGTATTTCCAGGAAATCAACCAGCAGGCAATGGCGGAAGGCAAGCGCCCCGCGGAGGCGACTCCGGCGTTGCTCGGTATTACCAAGGCATCTTTGGAAACCGACAGCTTTATTTCCGCGGCATCGTTCCAGGATACTACGCGTGTACTGACCGATGCAGCAACACTCGGCAGGGTGGATTGCCTGCGTGGTTTCAAAGAGAATGTGATCATGGGTCAATTGATTCCGGGTGGTACCGGCTTCCCGCTGCACCGCAATATTAAGCTGTGCCCGCTGGCGGAGCCGATACCGGAAGAGAAAACAGAAGATGAGGAAGCAAGTCAGTCCGCAAAAAAATTAAAGGATCTGCTTGCTTAATACTTGCAATCGATTGAAGCCGGTGATAGTCTCCGGCTTCTTTTTTGTCAGTCAGGAATGATGAGGATAGATAAAGTATGCCGACAATAAACCAGCTTGTACGCAATGGGCGCAGGAAGATGAAGCAGAAAAGCAAGTCTCCGGCGCTGGCTAACTGCCCGCAACGCCGCGGGGTGTGTTTGTCTGTTAAGACGCAAACGCCGAAGAAACCGAACTCGGCTTTGCGGAAGGTGGCGCGTGTCAGACTCACCTCGGGTTTCGAGGTGAGTGCGTACATTCCTGGTGAAGGGCACAATCTGCAGGAGCACAGTGTTGTTCTGGTGCGCGGCGGCCGCGTGGCCGACTTGCCGGGTGTGCGTTATCACGTGGTACGCGGCACGCTGGACTGTCTTGGAGTTGACGGCCGCAAGCGCGGACGCTCGAAGTATGGCGTCAAACGGAAAACTAAATAAGTTTAAGCGGGAGATAGTGACACAATGGCCAGAAGGCACAGAGCGGAAAAAAGGACGCTGATCCCGGATCCGAAGTTTAATAGCGAGCTGGTGGCAAAGCTGATAAACTCGATCATGGAACGTGGCAAGAAAACCACGGCGGAAAAGATTGTATACGGAGCGCTGAAGCAAATCGGCGAGAAGATGAACGAGGATCCGCTGGAGGTGCTGGTTCGTGCGGTTGACAATATGAAGCCGCGAGTTGAAGTGAAATCGCGGCGGGTTGGCGGTGCCACTTATCAGGTGCCGGTAGAAATCAGCCGTGAACGCCAGTTGGCGCTGGCAATGCGCTGGCTCGGGCAGTACTCGCGGGGACGCCGCGGGATGCCGATGGAGAAAGCTGTTGCACTTGAACTGATGGATGCTTTCAACAATCAGGGTAATGTAATTAAGAAGCGGGACGATACGCACAAAATGGCTCAGGCCAACAAGGCTTTTGCGCATTACGCCTGGTAAATTTGCGGGCACGCGGACTGTTGAGTTTTATGATCGGGCTGCCGATTGTTTATAGAAAAGTGAATGAGAGATTATGGGATTGGTTTTGGAACAGAAGAATGACAGCAAGAAGGCTGCAGCGGGGAAGGGTAAATCCGGCTCCGTTCAGGCTGACTTGGCGCGTCTACGCAATATTGGAATCGTCGCCCACATTGATGCGGGCAAGACGACGACTTCCGAGCGTATTCTGTTTTATGCAGGTTTGCTGCATAAGCTGGGCGAAGTTCACGACGGTACCGCGGTAATGGACTGGATGATTCAGGAGAAAGAACGCGGGATTACTATACAAAGCGCGGCAACCACCTGTTTCTGGTCGGATTGTCAGATTAATGTTATCGATACTCCGGGCCATGTAGATTTTACTGTTGAAGTTGAGCGTTCGCTACGTGTGCTTGATGGTGCGGTAGTGGTTTTTTGTGCAGTTGGCGGAGTGCAGCCGCAGTCTGAGACTGTCTGGCGGCAGGCTGACCGTTATCGTGTGCCGCGAATGGTGTTTATTAATAAGATGGACCGCATGGGGGCATCTTTTGAGACGGTTGTGGCGGAGATTCGCAAGCGTTTACATGCTGAGCCGGCGGTTGTGCAACTACCGTGGGGGCAGGCTGAAGATTTTCGCGGTGTGATTGATTTGCTGGGGATGCGCTGTCTTGAGTTTGTCGAGGAGTCGCTGGGCGCAGAGGTGCGTGAGGTGCCGATGCCGCAGGAAATGGCGGTTGAAGCGGAGAAAGCACGGGCGGCATTGGTGGAGTGCATCGCTGAACGTGACGAGGAGGTTCTGGCGGCTTATCTTGAACATGCGGATGTGCCGGCCGGTTTGCTGGCTGCCGGTTTGCGCCGGTTGACGATTGCAAACCGTGTTACCCCGGTGCTTTGCGGGTCGTCGCTGCGCAACAAGGGCATTCAGCCTTTACTGGATGCGGTGGTCGGTTACCTGCCTTCGCCGCTGGATGTTCCGCCGGTTGAGGGGCATAATCCGAAAGATGAAAGCCCCATACAGCGCAAGGCTGATGTGCAGGAGCCGCTGAGTGCGCTGGTCTTCAAGCTGGCAAATGATCCGTATGTGGGCAGACTTTATTTTGTTAGAATTTATTCCGGTATTCTGAAGCGTGGACAGAATGTGTTTAATCCGCGTACCCGCCGCCGTGAGCGGGTTATGAAGCTGATGCGTTTGCACGCTGACAGCCGCACCGAGGTGGAGAGTTTCGGCGCCGGTGACATCGGGGCCCTGGTGGGGTTGAAGGATGTGACTACCGCCGACACTCTTTGTGCCGAAAACGCACCGATCGAGCTGGAGCGCATGAAGCTGCCCGAGCCGGTTGTTTTCATGGCGATTGAACCGCGTACGCGGGGCGATCGGGATAAGCTGGATGAGGCTTTACGTAATATGTCCGATGAGGATCCTTCGTGTGTGGTCCGTCGGAATGAGGAAACCGGGCAGAATATTATCAGCGGTATGGGCGAGTTGCATTTGGAGATCATCAAGGACCGCTTGCTGCGGGAGCACAAGGTTGAAGCGAATACCGGCCGACCGATGGTTGCATATTATGAAACGGTAACGGCGGAAGCTGCTGTGCGCTATGATTTCGACCGTGAGATCGGGCAGACACGGCAGGTTGCCGCGGTAGAGATCAGTGTGGCTCCGGCCGGGCGCGGCAACGGCAACAGTATGAATTTCAGTGTTTCGCGTGGTCAGATTCCCGAGGAATTCCGGGCGGACATAGAGGGCGGGTTGCAGGATGCGCTGTATACAGGGGTGTTGGCACGCTATCCGCTGACGGATGTAAAGGTGACGGTTACGGGCGGTGAGGCCACTCCGGAGTACAGTACCGGGGTTGCATTCAGAACTGCTGCTACAATGGCATTACGCGAGGCGGTAATGCAGGCGGCACCGCAACTGCTCGAGCCGATTATGTTTGTAGAGATTATCACTCCCCAGGAATCGATGGGCGAAGTGATGGGCGATTTGAATATGCGGCGCGGTAAGGTTATCGAGATGAATACACGCGGGGAACTGCAGGTGATTCACGCGCGCATCCCGATGGCGGAGTTATTTGGTTATGCAACGGCAATTCGCTCGCTGACCCGCGGGCGGGCTGGTTATACAATGGAACCCGAGAAGCTTGAGGTGGTCCCGCAGGCGATCAGGGATGAACTAGTTAATAGGTGAGAGCAGGTATCATGGAAGGTCAGCGCATACGAATCCGTTTACAGGCTTATGATCATGGCGTGCTGGATCAGGCGGTCATGGACATTATCGAAACGGCAAAGGGAACCGGTGCGATGGTAGTGGGGCCGATCCCGCTGCCTACGGTAATCGAACGTTACACGGTCAACAGAAGTCCGCATGTGGATAAGAAGTCCATGGATCAGTTCGAAATGCGTACGCACAAACGGTTATTGGATATAGTGGAACCGACGGCTAAAACAGTGGATGAATTGAAGAAACTGAATTTACCGGCCGGAGTGGATATAACGATAAAGATCTGATGGTGAGTAATGGACGGTATATTAGGACGTAAAGTAGGAATGACGCAGGTTTATGACGCGGCCGGACGCCGTGTTGCGGTAACGCTGATTGAAGCGGGACCCTGCGTGGTTGTGCAGCGTAAGACTGCGGCCCGTGACGGCTATGAAGCCGTTCAGATGGGTTTTGTTGAGCAGAAACCGCAGCGCGTGAATAAGGCCATGAGCGGTCATTTTGCGGCTGGCGGAACCGCACCGCACAAGGTGTTGCGTGAAGTGCATCTTGAGCAGGGCGAGGAAGCGGCTGCCGGGGAGCAGATCACTGTCAGCCTTTTTGACGGCGAGGAATATCTGGATGTGCTCGGAGTGACCAAGGGACGCGGTTTCCAGGGGCCGGTAAAGCGGCACAGAATGGCCGGCGGCCGGATGACACACGGTGGACATTCCAAGCGCCGTATCGGTGCCATTGGCGAGTGTTCATATCCGGCACGTGTTGCAAAAGGCAAGCGTATGCCGGGCCAGATGGGCCATGTACATGTAACGGTGCAAAATCTTAAGATAGTGAAGATTCAGCCGGAAGATAATCTGCTGCTGGTGCAGGGGGCGGTTCCCGGTCCTAACGGCGGTATTGTTCTGGTGCGCAAGAGTCTGAAGAAGAGGAAGTCGGCATGAGCAAGATTAAGAAAATTTCTTTAAGCGGACAGGTCTCCGGCGATGTAGAATGGCCGGATGATTTGCTGCAATCGGAGCGCGGCAGCCAGGCTGTGCATGATGCGGTGGTAAATACCCGCAACCGCCAGCGTGCCGGGACAGCGTCGACGCTTTCCAAAGGTGAAGTTGCCGGCAGCAACCGCAAGCCATGGCGCCAGAAGGGGACAGGCCGTGCGCGTGCCGGTTACCGTCAGTCTCCGGTCTGGCGTGGCGGTGGTGTGGCCTTTGGCCCGCACCCGCGTGATTTTGGCGGAAAGATCAATAAGAAAGTTGCGCGTCTGGCATTCAGCCGGGCCTTGAGCGACAAGATTGCCGCCGGTGAGTTTACTGTGCTGGAGGAATTGAGTGTTACGGCACCGAAGACAAAGGAATTTGCTGCTTTGATGAAGGCATTGAACGTCGAGCGTGGCGCATTGTTTATTGATGCAGAGCCGACGGCAGATGTCAAACTGGCTGTCAGGAACATTCCGAAGACGGTATTGATGCGGGCGTCAGATGTCAGTACGACTGAATTGCTGCGTTATCCGGTTGTTTTTGCAACGGTCGCGGCGCTGGAGGTCTTGAAGGCGCGGGTTGGCAAGGTGGCAGGGGGTGCGCAATGATCAAGGAAAGCAGTAGGATTGTCCGGCGCATTCAGGTAACGGAGAAGGCCACTGGGCTGGCGGACTCCGGTAACCAGTATTTTTTTGAAGTTGACCGTACGGCCAACAAAATTGAAATCAAGGATGCGGTTGAGAAACTTTTTGACGTACGTGTGGACAGGGTCAACACGATGCGTTATTCAGGTAAGCGCAAGCGCGTACGCGGGCAGTGGCGCATGGGACAGCGCTCAGACTGGAAGCGCGCGGTTGTTACATTGAAGGATGGTTACAAGATCGAGCTGGCATAGCAGCCGGAGCGGAGAGAGAAGAATGGCTTTAAAGAAATATAAACCGACGACACCGAGCCGCAGGTCGGCTACGTCGCTATCGTTAGATGAAGTTACCCGGGGTAAGCCCGAGCGTTCGCTCACTGAGCCGCTGAAACGCAGCGGCGGGCGTAATTCCGCCGGGCGTATTTCAGTGCGTCATCGCGGCGGCGGTCACAAGCGGCGTTACCGTGTGATTGATTTCAGGCGTGACAAGACCGGAATTCCCGCAAAAGTCGCCGCGATAGAGTATGATCCAAACCGTTCGGCTCATATTGCCTTGTTGCATTATGCCGACGGGGAGAAACGCTATATTCTTGCGCCGGTCGGTTTGGCCGTCGGGCAGTCGCTTTTGTCGGGCGCGGATGCTGAGCCGATCGTCGGCAATTCACTGCCGCTGGCACGGATACCGCTGGGGATGACGGTTCATAATATTGAGCTTGAGCCCGGCCGCGGCGGACGGATTGTCCGTTCAGCGGGCAGCGGGGCGCAGCTTATGTCGCGTGAGGGGCAGTTTGCTCAAATCAAGCTGCCTTCAGGTGAGATCCGGCAGATCAATGTGAACTGCTGTGCGACAGTCGGCCAGGTTGGCAATCTTGATCATGGTAACGTTAGTGACGGCAAAGCCGGCCGGCGGCGCTGGCGCGGCGTACGCCCGACGGTACGTGGTGTTGTTATGAACCCGGTTGACCACCCGATGGGCGGTGGTGAAGGACGCACCGCCGGTGGCGGGCATCCTGTATCGCCTTGGGGCAAGCTGGCCAAGGCCGGAAAAACTCGTGGAAGGCGCAAACCTTCCAATAAATTCATTGTGAAGCGGAGAAAATAGGAATGGCGCGATCCATTAAAAAGGGGCCGTATGTTGAGGCTTCGCTATTGAAGAAGGTGGAGCGGATGAACCGGAGCGGAGACCGTAGACCGATTAAGACATGGTCACGGCGCTCGATGATTGCACCGGATTTTGTGGGCCATACGATGGCCATACATAATGGCAAACAGCATGTGCCGATCTTTATTACAGAGAATATGGTTGGGCACCGTCTGGGTGAATTTGCTCCGACGCGTGCATTCCGCAGGCACGGCGCGTCAACCGACAAGGCGCCGGCTAAATAGCGGAGGAATGGTAAAATGGAAGTAAAAGCAACTATGAAGTTTGTGCGGATCTCGCCGACGAAATGCCGTGATCTGGCGCGCCGCATGTGCGGCAAGCCGGTGAACGAGGCGTTGCAGATAACGCAGTTGAGCGAGCGTAAAGGCGCTTTCAATCTCGGAAAAACGCTGCGTGCGGCGATTGCCAATGCGCAGAATAATGCCAAGCTTGAACCGGAAAATTTGTGGGTGGCGAAGGCCGTTGTGGATGAGGGGCCGCGGCTGAAGCGGCACTGGCCGCGAGCGCGCGGCATGGCCAGCCCGATTATTAAACGTACATCGCATATTAACATTGTGCTGTCGGACGCTCCGCGCCCGTGCAGCCGCAAGAAGTAATCGAAAGAAGGAGAGTCACCTTGGGACAGAAGGTAAATCCAGTGGGACTGCGGGTAAGTGTGACCAAAGACTGGCGGTCACGCTGGTTCGGCAGGAACCGCGATTTTGGCAAGATGCTCGTGGAAGACATCATGATCCGCGAGGTGGTCAAGAAGCGCCTGGCTAATGCGGCGGTTTCTGACATCAGAATTGAGCGTTATGCCAATCGCGTACGTATCAATGTATTCACCGCCCGTCCGGGTGTGGTGATTGGACGTAAGGGGCAGGATATTGAACGTATCCGCACCGACCTGTCGAAGAAAACCGGCAAGGAAATTTATATTGAGATCCGTGAAGTGCGTGATGCCGACACGAATGCGCAACTGGTTGCGGAAAATATCGCCACGCAGGTTGAGCGCCGTGTTTCACTGCGCCGCGCCATGAAAAGAGCAATTAAAATTGCGATGGACATGGGTGCCGACGGCATAAAAGTGCGTGCATCAGGACGCCTGAACGGAGCGGAGCTTTCGCGCGTTGAGTGGTATAAGGAAGGTAAAACTCCTTTACATACTTTACGTTCGAATATCGACTACGGTTTTGCTGAGGCCGCCACGATGGCAGGTCTTATCGGAATCAAGGTCTGGATTTGCAAGGACAGTCCGGTAACCGAACAGACTCAGTCCCGTGGAGCTGGAAGGAGGCGCACCAATGCCGCTAATGCCTAAACGCGTAAAGCACCGGAAAGTACAGCGCGGCAGCCGTAAAGGTAATGCGCAGTCAGGCGCCACATTGGCGTTTGGCGAGTACGGTCTAAAGTCAATGGGGCGCGCCTGGATCAAGAATACGCAGATTGAAGCCTGCCGTGTGGCGATTAACCGCTATATGAAACGCAAGGGCCGTTTGTGGATCAGAGTGTTTCCTGACAAGCCGGTTTCCAAGAAACCGATTGAAGTGCGCATGGGTAAAGGCAAGGGCAATCCGGAGTACTGGGTTGCGGTTGTCAGACCCGGCGTGATGCTCTTTGAAGTGGGCGGGGTGCCCGAAAAGGTGGCGCGCGGTGCGATGCGGCTGGCGGATGCCAAGCTGGGAATCCCCACCAGATTTATCAGCCGTCATACCGGAGAATAAGCAGATATGAAAGCTCGCGATTTACGTGAACAGTCTGACCATGAGCTTGCTGAAGCCATGGCCGAGACACGGAATGAATACGACAACATTAAGGTAAAAGGGGCGTTAGGCGATGAGGGTGCTAATTTCGTCAAGGCACGGATATTGCGCCGTAACGCCGCACGCATAAAAACTATCATACGGGAACGGGAGTTAAAGAGTCATGGCTGAGGCGCAAAACGATCAACGCGGACTGCGCAAGAAGCGCAGGGGGACAGTCGTCAGCCGCAGCGGCGACAAGTCGGTAAAAGTCAGGGTTTCGCGCCGGAAGCGGCATCCTTTGTACGGTAAGGAAGTGACTGTTTCGCGGCATTTTCACGCCCATGACGAAGAAAACCGCGCGCAAGTCGGGGATATAGTTGTTTTGCATGAAACACGCCCCATCAGCAAGCTGAAGCGCTGGCGGGTGGCTGAAGTGATTCCTGCCGGAACCGTGGCTGAATAGGGGAAAGTGTCATGATTAGAGAATTGAGCAGTCTGGTAGTGGCGGATAATACAGGGGCACGGCGTGTAATGTGTTTCCGGGTGCTTGGGCAGCGCAAGCGTACCGCGCATGTCGGTGACATAATTAAAGTTTCCGTGAAAGAGGCCCAGCCGCGCGGCATGGTGAAAAAAGGTCAGGTATGCAATGCTTTGATTGTTCGCACCTGTCAGCCGCTGCGCCGTGACGACGGGTCCTATGTCCGTTTTGATAATAACGCATGTGTTATTGTTGATGCGCAGAACAATCCGATCGGTTCGCGGATTTTCGGGCCGGTGGCCCGTGAGTTGCGGGATAAAAATTATATGAAGGTTATATCGCTGGCCCCGGAGGTGCTCTGAACGCTCAATGCGTGCGGCGGGAATGCGGTGTTTTGAAAACGAGGAACTGAGGATATACCAGTGAGTAAAAGAAGGATAAAGAAAGGCGACACAGTGATCGTGATTGCCGGCGAGGATGCCGGCAAGACGGGCAAGGTGCTGCTGGTTGTGCCGGAAAAGAACCGGCTGCTGGTCGAGGGGTTGAATCTGGTAAAGAAAGCGCTACGCAAGTCGGAGAGTTCCCCGCAGGGCGGAATTGTCGAGCAAGAGGCGCCGATACACATTTCGAATGTTATGCTGTATGATCCGGAAGCCAAACGCGGGGTTCGCGTCAGCCGGGAACGGGAAGGCGGCCGGAGTGTTAGAAAGAGCAAGGCGTCATCGCACGTTTTTGATCAGTGAGGAAATTCATGTCAAGATTGAAGGATAAATATATTGGCGAGATTCGCACCGGACTGGCCGAAAAGCTGGGAATCAAGAATGTCATGCAGATTCCCAGGGTATCCAAGGTTGTGGTGAACATGGGGTTGGGGATCGCCGACAAAGATGCACTCAAGAAGCATACGGATGAACTGGCGGCCATAACCGGTCAGCGCCCCGTTGTTATTAAAGCACGTAAAAGCATCTCAAATTTCAAGCTGCGGGAAGGGATGAACATCGGCACCAAAGTAACATTACGCGGTGAACGCATGTTCGAATTTCTCGATCGCCTGATTAATTCGGCCCTGCCGCGTATTCGCGATTTTCGCGGAGTATCGCGGCGCGGGTTTGATGGGCGGGGTAATTATACCCTGGGAATCAAGGAACAGAGTATTTTCCCTGAGATTGACCCGAATGCGGTCACAAATATTCAGGGTATGGATATAACGATTGTTACATCAACGGAAGATGACCGGGCTGCCCGGGAGTTGCTCACAATGATGGGCATGCCGTTTGCAGCAAAGTAAGGAGGATGGACGGTGGCAAAAACATCGTTGATTGTAAAGTGTGAACGGAAACCTAAGTTTCAGGTCAGGAAGTATAATCGCTGCAAGAATTGCGGCAGGCCGCGGGCATTTATGCGCAAGTTTCAATTGTGCCGCATATGTTTCAGGGAAATGGCGCAATCCGGGAAAATTCCCGGTGTGACAAAGGCAAGCTGGTAACGGGGTGAATAGATGAGTTGGTCGGATCCTATTGCTGATATGTTGACGCGCATTCGCAATGCGCAGCAAGCCGGGCATGAAGTGGTAAATATACCTTATTCACGCCAGAAGGCTTCAATCGCGGGTGTGTTGAAGAATAATGGATATGTCAAGGACGTGGTGACCGACGGCGGTCCGAAGCGTATTTTGCGTGTTTATTTGAAGTACCAGGATGGCGGTGAGCCGGCCATCAGCGGTATAAAGCGGGTAAGCTCTCCAGGCTTGCGGCGCTATGTGAATGTACGTGACCTGCCAAGAGTGCTTGGCGGTATGGGTGTAGCGGTTTTAAGTACATCAACGGGCATTATGACTGACGGTGAGGCACGCAAGAAGCGTGTCGGTGGTGAGTGGATTTGCTCGGTTTGGTGAGGAGATATTAAGTTATGTCGAGAATCGGAGAAATGCCGGTAGTGATACCTTCCGGAGTTACCGTCAAGGTGGAAGCCGGGAAAGTCCTGGTAAAAGGGCCCAAGGGTGAACTGACTGTTGAAGTGCCTTCGCGCATCAGTGTTGATGTTGCAGACGGGGAACTGAAGGTGAACCGTGATGGCGATAACCGGCTGGCAAAGAGTTTTCACGGATTAGTGCGCAGTTTGATCGCCAATGCTGTTGAAGGCGTATCAAACGGCTACACGCGTGATCTTGAAATCGAAGGTGTCGGTTTTAAAGCTGCTGTACAAGGTCGGAAACTTGAGCTGTCACTTGGTTTCGCTAGTCCGAAGATCTTTATGATCCCGGACGGGATACAGGTGACTGAGCAGGGCGGCACAAAGCTTACCGTTACCGGGATTGACAAGCAGCAGGTTGGTGAGGCCGCCGCGCGAATCCGTGCGTATTTTCCGGCGGAACCTTACAAAGGCAAGGGTTTGCGTTACAAGGGCGAGCGGATCCGCCGCAAGGTCGGCAAGACAGTGGCTTAGAGGACTTGAGGAGAAGGTAAATGGCTATTTTAAGCAGAAAAGAGGCGCGTCAGAAGCGGCACCGCAGGGTGCGGCGGAAGGTGGCCGGAACCGCGGAAATCCCGCGTATGTCAATGATGGTTTCAGGGCGGAATATCTATGTCCAGTTTATCGATGATGACAGCGGCGTGACACTGGCTCAGGCCTCAAGTGTTAAGCATGCCGGATTCAAGAGTGCAACAGTGGATGTTGCCCGTGAGATTGGCAAGGTAGCCGCTGAGAACGCAGTTGCCAAGGGGATTAAGCGGGTTGTAGTGGATCGCGGCGGGTTCCGTTTTCATGGCCGGATCAAGGCCATTGTGGATGCCGCCTGTGAAAATGGATTGGTAATGAGCATGAAGGAGACGACGTGAACGTGGAAGCGATCGTGGACGGTAGCGTGGAAACAGCAGAATTTGAGGAGCGGGTTGTTTTTGTCAACCGCTGTTCAAAGGTGGTAAAGGGCGGGCGTCGCTTCAGCTTCAGCGCCGTTGTGGTGGTTGGCAACCGCGCCGGCCTGGTCGGTTACGGGTTTGGTAAGGCCAATGAAGTACCTGACGCCATTCGCAAGGGTAGTGAAATGGCCCGCCGCGGGCTGATGTCGATTACAATGAAGGAGCGGACAATTCCGCATGACGTGATCGGTGTGCATGGCGGTGCGCGTGTGTTACTGCGTTCGGCTTCACCCGGTACCGGTGTGATTGCCGGTGGTGCAATGCGTGCTGTTCTGGATGTCAGCGGAGTTCGTGATGTTTTGGGTAAATCGCTTGGCAGCAAGAACAAGCTGAATGTAGTGAAGGCAACCTTCGATGCACTCGAGCAATTGCGTTCGGAAGAAGAGATTTCCAGGGTGCGCGGTATAGCGCATGCCCAGTCTTAAAGCGGAACAGGGATAAAATATGAATTTACACTCTTTGAAAAATACACCGGGAGCCAAGACCAGCCGGATGCGGGTCGGCCGCGGGCATGGCTCAGGCAAGGGCAAAACCTCCGGGCGCGGGCACAAGGGACAGATGGCGCGCAAAGGCGCCAATCACAGGCCGGCCTTTGAAGGCGGTCAGATGCCTTTGATCCGCCGGATTCCAAAGGTCGGGTTTAATCCTGTTTCAAGGACCGAGTATTCGCCGGTCAATGTCAGCCGCATCAATTGTTTTGAAGCCGGTAGTGAGGTGACTGTTGACAGTCTGCGTAAGGCCGGATTGGTGAAGGGCAGAAAGTCGCTGGTCAAGATTCTCGGGCATGGTGAAATTGACCGTGCGCTAAATGTGAAGGCTGCGGCCTTCAGCGATTCAGCCCGGCGCAAGATTGAGGCGGCCGGCGGAAAATGTGAAGTGGTTAAAGGTTAATGATTTCAGCGTTTGCCAACTCCTTTAAGATTCCCGAGCTGCGGAAGAGAATTCTTTTCACGCTCGGGCTGCTGTTTATCGGCCGCATTATTTCAACTGTGCCGGCTCCCGGTGTTGATGCACGGGAACTGCAGCGGCTGATTGCCGAGATTGAAAGTCAGGTTGGCGGCGGTTTTCTCGGGCTGATCGATATGTTCAGCGGCGGGGCATTGAGTAATGTGGCTGTCGGCGCGCTGAGTATCTGGCCGTATATCAGCGCCTCGATTATTCTGCAGCTTATGACTGCGATTGTGCCGGCACTGGAGCGGATGAAACGCGAAGGTGAATCCGGCATGCAGAAGCTGAACCAGTGGACGCGCTACCTGACGCTGATCATCTGCGTAATTCAGGGTTTGTTTCTGGCCATCAGTCTGGAAAACCCGCAACAGCTCGGATTACCTGGCCGGATTGTGCTGAATCCCGGTATGGGCTTTAGAATGATGACGGTGCTGACACTAACCACCGGGACAATGTTGACGATGTGGCTTGGTGAGCAAATTACCGAGCGCGGCATCGGAAACGGCATATCGCTGATCATCACAATTAACATTTGCAGCCGTCTGCCTGCCGCAATCTTCGAGATGGTCAATATGTTTCAGCGTATTGAGGGTGTGGCGCAGTTCAACATGTTTCATCTGGCGGGCCTCTTGATAATGATCTTTCTGGTAACCGCCGGAACGATTGCGCTGACCCAGGGTTTGCGTAAGATTCCGATCCATACCGCTAAGCGGGTGGTAGGGCGCAAGGTCTTCGGCGGTCAGAATACTTATATGCCTTTGCGGGTGAATTATGCCGGTGTCATGCCGATCATCTTTGCCGGAGCCATGCTGGCATTTCCGGCGGCCATCCTGCGCCGTTTTGAAATGACTCAGTGGCTGGGCGATCAGCTCGCAATGGACCGTCCGCTGTATATGGTGGTTTATGGTGTGATGATTCTTTTCTTTTCATATTTCTGGGTGGCCACGCAGTTTAATCCGCTGCAGATTGCCGACGATTTGAAGCGCAACGGCGGCTATGTTCCCGGAATCCGTCCCGGACGTGCCACCGCGGACTATTTGGACCGTACAATGACCCGCATTACGCTGATCGGTGCGCTGGCATTGACGGTAATCGCGGTTATTCCATCGGTTCTGCATGTTTATTTCCGGATCCCTTGGTTGATCTCCTCGTTTATGGGCGGAACCAGTCTGCTGATTATTGTCGGTGTCAGTCTGGATACCATGCGCCAGATGGAATCGCACCTGCTAATGCGCCATTATGACGGTTTCTTGAAGAAGGGCCGTATTCGTTCACGGGCGTCACGGTAGGCTTGGCATGCGGGCGGTAGAGCTATGATTGTTATAAAAACGCCGCGTCAGCTTGAGCAGATGCGGGTCAGTGGGGGAATCGCGGCACGGGTGCGGGAAGCGGTTGCGGCTTGTGTCCGGCCGGGTGTTACCACCGCTGAGCTGGGCGATTATGCGGCTGAGTTGATTGGTAAGGAAGGTGCCCGCAGTGCTTTTCTGGGATATCATGGATATCCGGGGCAGATTTGTGTATCGGTGAATGAGGAAGTCGTTCACGGGATTCCGGGAAAAAGACGTATCGAGATGGGTGATATTGTCAGCCTGGATGTCGGCGTGCTTTACGACGGTTTTATCGGCGACACCGCCACCACCGTAATGGTCGGCGTGGTTGAGCCTGAGACGATCAGGCTGGTTCAGGTGACTGAAGCGTGTCTGGCCGCGGGGCTGGCAAAGCTGGTGTCCGGCAGGCGGCTGTCGGATTGCTCGCACGCCATTGAACAGGAGGCCCGCGCAGGCGGGTTTACTGTGGTGCGTAAGTTTGTGGGGCATGGCGTCGGACGGCAGATGCATGAAGACCCGCAGGTGCCCAACTTCGGGAGGCCTGGCCGCGGGCCGAAACTGCGTGCCGGAATGACTTTGGCGATTGAGCCGATGCTCAATGCCGGCCGGCACGATGTGCGGGTGCTGAATGACGGATGGACCGCTGTTACCAGAGACGGCAGCCGTTCAGCACATTTTGAGCATACGGTTGCCGTTACTGATGACGGTTGTGAAATTTTGACAAAAGTATGATTTTTTTGTTGGAAACGGGAATATATTAGGATATATTGATCGGTTTTTGAGAAGGAATGGAGAGAAACAGTGAAAGTTCGTAGTTCGGTAAAACGTATTTGTGAACAA
>PXDI01000293.1 GCA_003565095.1 PVC group bacterium
ATTCAAGGTTACCGAGGCGGTTTTCTGAACGCAGCAGCTCCACCCGGGCCGGATCAACCGGATAGACCGGCCACTGCACCCGGTAGTCACGTACACGCAGATCGTTGATATTTTCCGCCACAAATGCTGCACGGGCCTCACGCAAGTCACCCAGTCCATTAAAGAAAGCTTTGCTGCCGGCCTTGCGCCCTATTTGCGCCGGATCGTCCAGCAGCGGATACCGCAGGCGAACATGATCCAGACTGATATCCGAAATCTCCGCACCGGGAATCGCGCCCATCATGATCCGGCCGCAGGTCTCCATATCAAAATTGGTAATTGAAATTCCGCGGATTTTTCCGGCCGGACGCTCCGGCCATTTACGACCATAGTTGGGATGTTCCTTGATCCTGATCTTGTAGGGTTCATCATTAAAACCCGTATAAATTTCTATCGGACGGTCAAACAGCCAGCCGCTCATGCTGCGCCCGACTATATTGCTGAAGGAGATGTTTTCAATATTGCAGCCGGAAAAGGTCACCAGATCAATACCCCGCGAACAATTACGAATGGTGATATTGCTGAAACTGCAATTGCGGAAATCCTGATCCGACTCAAAACCCAGCCGGATGGCCGCGCAGGAGGTTTCGAGCACACAGTTGGTAACGGTAATGTGCTCGCAACTGCGGCTGTCGAGCGTGGTTTTCAAGGCAATTGCGTCATCACCGGTGTGAATAAAGCAATCACTGATTATTGTGTCATGGCAGCCGGTCAGGTCTATTCCGTCACTGTTCGGCCAGAAGAGCGAGTTGTTGATGGTGATGCCGCGAATGAAGGCGCGGTCGCAATCATGCAGATGCAAAGTCCAGCCGCCCGGCTCACGCAATGTCACATTCTCTACATGCACATCCGTACAGCGGCTGAGTTCGATCATCGGACTCGGGCGCATTGGAATCTCACGATAAAACGCCCACTCGTGCTCCCGCTCTGCTTCCTGGAAGTGGCTGCCGTTACCGTTGATCTCCCCCCGACCGGTAATTGCAACGTTATGGGCGTTCTCGGCAAAGATCAGGTGAAACGGCGTGCGGTCATCATGGTGCCCCCAACTTGCCCGCGTGTAATCCGCCAGATCCGGCGAACCCAGAATCTTCGCCCCCTGATCCAGCTCAAGCGTTACGCGACTTTGCAGTTGCACCGTTCCGGTCAAAAACGTCCCCTGCGGCACATAGACCGTACCCCCGCCCTGCTGAACCGCGGCGGTAATCGCCGCGCCGAATGCCGCGGTGTTCATTGTCTTTCCGTCACCAACCGCACCGAAATCTGCTACATTTATAACTGCCATCTTTACTCCGTTATTTCCCTGATTCATCTTTCTGTTTACGAAACATCTGCACATCTGTAATTTGCGCGGCGGCGCAGATTTCCTGCCACCCGTCAAAAGTCCACTTACGGGGAAAATCGCGGCATTGCGCCGGCTTGACCGCCTGCACCAGACATGCCTGCCGGTCGGTCAGAAACACACACGCCCCGCCCGGTTGCTCGGTAAGGCTCAGCTCACGCCTCGACTTTGTCAGTCTCGTATAACGGGCCGTAAACTCGTACTGCTCCATTTGCAGATGTTCCGCAATCGCCTCCGCCTCACCCGGCGCAAGACAAACATATCCCGGCTCACGGCAACACGCCCCGCATTGTTTACAATTGAATTGATTATTCATTATCAACGGTTTCCGGCTTGCGCGTGCTCTATCACATAACGCCGCACTTCCGCCGCAGCGGCGGACAGGGTTTCGCAACGCACCGGCAGACCTTCGAGTGCATCAATCAATGGATGTGCCGGACGCACATCACCCAATGCCTGCCGGATTGCATCAGGAAATTTGGCCGGATGAGCCGTTGCGAGACACAGCATCGGGATGGCCGGATCCAATCTTTGCCGCGCCACATGAATGCCGACCGCCGTATGCGGATCAGGGATATAGTCGAAGCGCTGCTTCATCCAGCGGATTGCCTCAAGCGTCTCATCCCGTCCGGCAGATCCGGCGGCAAAAGCCGGGTCACCGCCATCCAGCCGGATGCTGCCGCCGGCGGCGAACTCACTCATCAGCGCGGCCGTTTTCTGCGCATCGCAACCGGAGCGGTAATATAGGTAGCGCTCAAAATTACTGGCAATCTGAATGTCCATTGAGGGGCTCAGGGTCGGCCGGACCGTTCCGCGCCGGTATTCACCGGTCGTGAAAAATCTTTCCAGAATGTTGTTGTCATTGGCCGCCAGCACCAGTCTGCGAATAGGCAGCCCCATGCGCATTGCCACATATCCGGCAAAGATGTCGCCAAAATTTCCGGTCGGCACGGTAACGTCAACGGTGGCGGCGGCGGTGCGCTCCTGTACGCGGAACACCCCGTAAAAATAGTAGACCACCTGCGCCAGCACCCTGGCCCAGTTAATCGAGTTCACCGCGCCGAGGCTGTAACGGCGATGCAACTGCGCATCTGCCAGCATATCCTTCACAATTGCCTGACAGTCGTCAAAGGTGCCCTCAATGGCCAGATTGAACACGTTTTCATCCAGCACAGTCGTCATTTGCAGTTCCTGCACCGGACTGGTACGTCCCTTGGGATGCATGATGAAAATGTTGATGCGTGGCTTACCGCGCACCCCGTGAATAGCGGCACTGCCGGTATCGCCGCTGGTGGCCCCGACAATATTCAGATGGCTGTCATGTTTTTCAAGTATGTGTTCAAAAAGATTTCCCAGCCACTGCAAGGCCACATCCTTGAAGGCCAGCGTTGGACCGTGAAACAGTTCCATAATATGCAGCGGTTCGCCAGCCCACGAAACCACCGGCGCCACCTCGGGGCTGCGGAAAGTTGCATAACTCGGCGAGATCAGCGCCTGCAGCTCCGGCGTCATATCAAAAAAACGGCTCATGACCTGTTCAGCAAGGGCGGTGTATGGCAGCTCCCGCCACTGCGACAGCGCACCGCTCACATCCGGAATACTTTCCGGCAGCAGCAGTCCGCCATCCGGCGCCAACCCGGTCATAACGGTTTTCTCAAATGATAACGGCGGGGTCTGTCCCCTGGTGCTGATGTATTGCATGTGCATGGGTATGGATGTTATGCCGCCGGCCACGCACATGGCAAGGATAAACCATGGTTGGACGTTCCCCATTTTTTTTTTGAGCAATTGTTGCTTCTGAGATGTTTTGCGTTTGGGGGGCTTGCGGGGTCAACATGAGAGGGGGAGAAATTTAACCACAAAGAACGGACCACATGCCTGTTCTTTGTGGTTTCAAAAAATCTTAGCAATTCTACGGCATTATATTATGGAAGGGCTTCTGGCCAAAATGACGGATTCCACTTGTGACTTGCAACGGTGCGCGACTGGCGCTATTATTCGGCCAATTGGTTTGCAACCCTAACAACAGGAGAAACGATGGCCTCACTGAATACAACGTACATGGGTATTGAACTGAAAAACCCGCTGGTAGTGGCAGCCTGTTCGCTTTCCGGGAAAGTTGACAATATCCGCCAGGTGGAGGAAGCCGGTGCGGGTGCGCTGGTGATAAAGTCGCTTTTTGAAGAACAAATCCGGCATGAACAGGATGATCTGGAAAGCATGCTGACACGCGGTGGCGAATCATTCGCCGAGGCCATTTCATATTTTCCCTCGCTTGAACACAGCGGTGCACGCGAGCACCTGATGTGGGTGGAAAAGGCACGCGCAGCGGTGCAGATGCCGCTGGTCGGCAGCCTGAATGCGGTTAATCCCGGCAGGTGGGTTGAGTATGCCAAACTGCTTGAAGAATCCGGAGTAAACGCACTTGAATTGAATACCTATGCGCTTGAGACCGACAAGCATGTAGCAGCCGCCGACATTGAGAAGCGCCTGGAAGACACCGTTGCGGCGGTCGCCGCTTCATGCGGACTGCCGGTCGCGGTCAAACTGAGCCCGTACTACACATCAATGGCCAATGTGGTTGACCGCGTACAGGCCGCCGGCGCGCATGGCGTAGTGCTCTTCAACCGTTTTCTGCAACCTGATATCGATCCAGACACCGAACAGCCGCGCAAAGCCATGACATGGAGCACGCCTTATGAAATGCTGCTCCCGTTGCGCTGGATTGCCCTGCTGCACGGAAAGACCAATATCGACCTGATCGGCAATACCGGAATTGCCAATGGAACGGATATTGCAAAGATGCTGCTGGCAGGTGCTTCGGCGGTGCAGGTTGCAGCAACACTCTATCGTAACGGCATCCGCCATATCAGCACCATGCTGGCGGAATTGTCCGGCTGGATGGATGCAAAAGGCTATCAGGATGTTGCCGCGTTCCGCGGTAAATGCGGCCAGAACACTGCCGACCAGTTCATCTTCGAACGGGCACAGTATGTTGATTTTCTGATGAAGCAGAAGGAAGCAAAATTCTGAACGACGCGGAGAAAGCAGAAGCTTTAGTGCTGCTCAGCGGGGGAATGGACTCCGTCTGCGCGCTGTATCACGTTCACGCCGCAAATCCCGGTGTGCTTGCGCTGAGTTTCGACTACGGGGCAAAGCACAACCGGCAGGAGCTGCCGCGAGCCGAGTGGCATTGCCGCAAACTTGACATCGAGCATATGGTCATTCCGCTTGATTTCATGAACAAGGCTCTTGCTTCGGCGCTCCTGATATCCGGCGGAGATATTCCCGACGGGCATTATACCGACGGTGTCATGCGCCAGACCGTGGTTCCGTTTCGTAACGGCATCATGCTGGCGATTGCCGCCGGAATTGCGGAAAGCCATGCAATCGAACAGATCGTGATAGCCGCCCACAGCGGAGATCACCCGATCTATCCCGACTGCCGCGAAGAATTTCTTTGCGCCATGGAGCAAGCAATCAGCACCGGCACATACAGCAAGCCGCGGATTTACCGCCCATTTGTGAATATGGATAAAGCCGCTATTCTGCGGCGCGGCATGGAACTGGGAGTCGACTTTGCCAGGACATGGTCGTGCTATAAAGGAGGAGAACTGCACTGCGGAACTTGCGGAACATGCGTTGAACGGCAGGAGGCGTTTCAACTGGCAGGGGTCCCGGATCCGACCAGTTACCGGGACGGTGCGGCATGAAGGTGATACAGGCCGAATCGGCGGGATTCTGCTGGGGCGTAAAGCGCGCAATTGAAAAAGCACGCAGATTGGCGGCGGAATCAAATGGTCCGATACAGACCGATGGCCCGTTGATCCATAACCGCCAGATGATGGAGATTCTCAAAAACGAGGGCGTTTTCTCCTGTGATTGTCCCGAGACATTGAAGACCGGCACATTACTGATCCGTGCACACGGAATTCCCCCGGAACGGCGCAAACGGCTGCGCAGTCTGCCGGTAAAACTGCAGGATGCCACCTGCCCGGATGTGGCACGCATCCAATCGGCCATCAAGCAACGGGCGGCACGCGGGGTAATGGTTGTGATATACGGCGACAAAGGTCATCCCGAAGTAACCGGCCTGCTCGGATTTGCCGGAGATTACGGACGGGTGATCAGCGGCTGTGAAGATGTCGCCGCACTGCCGGAGCATCAGCCGGTGACACTGGTTTCACAATCAACCCAGTTCCCGTCTGCTTATAAAAAAGTTGCACAACAACTTCAGGAACGGTTTCCGGATGCGGAAATACTGGATACTATTTGCGAATCCACCCGTCAGCGCCAGGCGGAACTGAGCGAGATTGCGAAAAAGGTGGACGCGATGGTGGTGGTGGGCGGAACACACAGCGCTAATACCCGGCGACTGGTTGAACTGGCGGAGAGTTTATGTCCGGTGCAGCATGTTGAGACCGCCGATCAGCTTGATTTGGCAAAACTCGCCGGCTGCCGGGCGGTCGGGCTGATCGGCGGCGCATCTACGCCTGACTTTCTGTTGCAGCAAGTGCGCAAAAGAATTGAGGAGGCATCATGATTCGTTGGGGCATCATCGGCTGCGGGGATGTAACCGAAGTAAAAAGCGGTCCCGGTTTTCAGTTGGCAGACGGCAGCAAACTGCAGGCGGTGATGCGCCGCGATGCGGATAAGGCGGCCGATTATGCAAAGCGGCACGGGGTTGCGCAATGGTACTCGAGTGCTGATGCATTGATTCACGACAAAGCGGTTGACGCGGTCTATATTGCCACGCCGGTCAGCTCACATATGGAATACGCCCTGCAGGTATGTGCGGCGGGCAAGCCCTGCTATGTTGAAAAGCCGCCGGCACGCAACCTGACCGAGTGCCGCCGGATGCAAAGCGCCTTTGCGGAGGCAAAGCTGCCGCTGTATGTGGCCTACTACCGCCGGGCGCTGCCACGGTTTATCAAGGCGCGGGAACTGATCCAGTCCACAGCACTGGGACAGATTACCGGCATCAATTACACATTCACCCAACCACGCCACAAGGAAGAACACGCCGCGACTGTTCCATGGCGCCTTGACGCGCAGCATTCCGGCGGCGGGGTGTTCATGGATATGGGTTGCCACACCCTGGATATTCTCGACTTCATGCTGGGGCCGCTCGAAAATGTGACCGGACGGGCTTTCAACCTGACCGGCAGCTACAATATTGAAGACTACGTCGATATGCTGTTTACCGCGGTGGACGGGGCACCCGGCACCGCCTCGTGGAATTTTTCCGGAGATGCGCGGGAAGACATGATCAACATCACAGGCACCGCTGGACAGTTGCAGCTTTCCACCTTCGGCAATGAACCACTCCGGCTGAAGCGCGGAACCAATCCGCCGGAAGAAATTGCACTGCCGAATCCCCAACACATCCAGCAACCATTGATCCAGACCATTGTTGACGATCTTTCCGGCCGCGCGGAATGCCCCAGCACCATCGCCACCGCTCTGCGCACAGCCGCAGTAATGGACAAAGTGCTTGATGAATATTACGGCGGCAGACAAGACGCCTTCTGGGCCCGCCCCGCAACCTGGCCGGGATGCGCGAGGGTACAGCGTAAAACGTAGAAGATATGCAAAGTATTTGAATCTGGCCGCGTGTTGGGTTATTGTCTTTTTTCAAACCACCGGAGAGGCCGTATGGATTTCAAAACATATCTGCCGCGGATAAAGCCGCAGAAACCGATGCTGCATGTGTTGAAGGCATGTGTGCCGCTGCTGGTTGCCTCGGTGTATTTTTTCGGCTGGCG
>PXDI01000121.1 GCA_003565095.1 PVC group bacterium
ATTGAACCTAAGGGATCCCGTTCGACTTGCATGCCTAATCCACGCTGCCAGCGTTCGTTCTGAGCCAGAATCAAACTCTCCAAAAAAAACTTCAAAACAGCCTTGCGGCCGTCTTTTCAGTTATATCAAATAGGGTCTTTGCACAAGCTCAGGCAAGTCACACCAATTCCGTTTCGAAATGGATATGAGTCTTGCGTCACGATTCTGTTTTCAAAGATCACCGGAGAAGCTTCCTCCTCCACTTTTGCGATCATCAACCTATCTAAGATTGCGTCGCTTGTCAACTAACTTTTTTGCCCTTTTCAGGACTGCTTGATTCCTCCGTCTGTAGCAGCTCGCCACTAACGGGGCAATCAAACGAGCGCAAACACTAAATAATTCCCAAACAGAATGCAACTGTTTTTTTAACTTTTTTTAACTTTTTTTTCAAACCGAACAAAACCCCTGTATTTATTGGGTTATTCGCGTATATCCAGAAGATAATAATATCTAAATCCGGCCGGATGAGCACTGTCATGCATGGCGGAATATCCAAATGACTGTACTGAAAAGTTCACAATCTTCATTGCAACCCTTTAACGCTTCTGCTAGATTCCCGCTCATGCCAGAACAAACTACATATACATATAAGTTGAACCAAACGCAGCAGGATACACTGAAACACATCCTGCGCGACGGTAACTACCAGCCGATGAAAATCGAGCATACCCAAATTGCCGCACGCACCCCCGAGGTGAATGTTGCTCTCTACAAATCCGGCAAGTGCGTCCTCCAGGGACGCGGTGCCACCGAGTTTGTCCAGTTTGTCATGGAACCGCTCGTCCTCGAAACCGTCGGTCTCGGCTATGAAGACCTGCTCAACCCGGAAGCGATCGCGCCGCATATCGGCGTCGACGAAAGCGGTAAAGGCGACTTTTTCGGTCCGCTGGTCACTGCCGCGGCTTATCTGGATGAATCACTTGCACAGACAATGCGCGATATGGGAGTGCGTGACAGCAAGTCGATCACCAGCGACGACAAGGCTCTCGGCCTCGGCCGTGAATTGCGACGGCTGCTTGGAAAACGTTTCGCATTAGTAATAATCGGTCCGGAAGCATATAACCGCCTTTACTCAAAAATGAGAAACGTCAACAGCATGCTGGCGTGGGCTCACGCTCGCGCTATCGAGAATCTGCTCGAAATTGAACCCGCCTGCCCCCGTGCAATTTCGGATCAGTTCGGCAACGAGAAACTGGTCAAGAATGCTTTAATGAAAAAAGGCCGCGAAATCGAGCTGGTGCAAATGCCGCGCGCTGAAAGCGATCTGGCGGTCGCCGCCGCGTCAATCCTGGCCCGGGAGGCATTTCTGAATGCTTTGGCAAAAATGCGGGAACAGTATGATGCAAAAATTCCCAAAGGCGCTTCAGCCGCAGTCCGGGAATCCGCCGAAGATCTGGTAAAAAAACACGGACCTGAAATACTGGTTAAAACCGTCAAATGCCATTTCAAGACAACTGACCAGGTGCTGACCGCCACCGGTCATACCCGGAAAGATCTGCCCGCCGAAGGCCAGGCGGTCTCGCGAACTTCAAACTTTCAGTACCGCAGAAAGAAAACACCACCAGCCGAATAGCTTTAGCGTAGCAAAGGATAACCTCAAATGATCTATCGTCCATTCGGAAAAACAGGCAAGGAACTTTCGTCTATCGGTTTCGGCGGTATGCGCTTCGGCGAAATTGATAATCCCGCGGCATGCGCCGAAATGCTGCTCGAAGCCTATAATTCCGGCATCAACTACTTTGATACCGCGCCCGGCTATTTCGGCGGAAAATCCGAAGAACGCTTCGGACTCGCTCTAAAACAAATGCAAACCACCCGCAGCGAAAAACCCTATTACATCTCCACCAAATCAAACAAAGCCGATCCCGATGATATCCGGCGCGATCTTGAAGAATCCCTGCAGCGCATGGGCATTGACCATGTCGATTTCTTTCATATGTGGTGGGTGGTGCGTCCGGAATGGTATTACGAACGCAAAGCCAAAGGCGCGCTCAAAATGTTTGAACGTCTGCAGGATGAAGGATTAATCAGCCATATTATGCTCTCTTCGCATATGTCCGGCCCGGCTATCGAAGAAGTCCTGCAAGATTATCCGTTTGAAGGTGTTCTGCTCGGATACTCCGCAATGAATTTTGCCTATCGCGACCGGGCTCTGACCGCCGCCGCGGAAAATAACCGCGGGGTCGTCGTGATGAATCCACTCGGCGGCGGACTGATTCCGCAACATGCCGAACGGCTCGACTTTATGCGTACCCGCGATGATGAATCAATCGTGGAAGCCGCCCTGCGCTTCCTGATCAACGACCAGCGCATCAATGTCTCGCTGGTCGGCTTTTCCAACAAGGCGGAGGTCCGCGAAGCAGTCAATGCCGTCAACGGCTTTAAACCTATACCGGCAGACAAAATTGAGCAGATCCGCGGCAATGTCTGCAACGAATTCAATGATATGTGTACCGGTTGCGGATACTGCCTGCCCTGCCCGCAAAAGATTCCGATTCCCGGGCTGATGCAAAGCTATAATGAGAAACTCTTCGGCAATCCCGGAAAATCAGTCACCGGTAAACTGAAATGGGGTTTCGGCATTCTTGAAGACAACCGGATTGACGCCTGCTCCGAATGCGGCTTGTGTGAAGAACGCTGCACACAACAGATTCCCGTCCGGGAGCGATTGAAAAAACTCAAAAAAGTTATCGCAGACAATCCGCTGTAACCACCAGCAACCGCGCGCGCAGACCGGAGTTCAAATCAAAGCTCAAAGGAAGCTCGCCACCAGTTTTTTTAAATCGGCATCCGGGCGCTGCGGAGTGCCGTCGGGACGCATGCAAACATGCTCAGTATACCCGCTAACCAGTAGTTCCGTACCGCGTACTATCTCATAGGCGATGCATAACCGCGGGCCCTTCCATGGCAGACAGCGGCTGCGTACAGTAATCAAATCATCATAATGCGCCGGCTTGCGGTAGTCGCAATGCGCCGTCAGCACCGGCAGCATAACCCCGCGCTGCTCAAGCTCAGCATACGCCAATGAGTTGTCACGCAACAGCGCCGAACGCGCCATCTCGAAATACACAAAGTAATTGGCGTAATAAACAAACCCCATCTTGTCAATATGTGCATACGGCACATGCAGCGAAAATTCGTGCCAGAGCAACCCTTCGCCCGCCGTAGAAGTGTCCGTTGTTTTCATATCACTGTCACCCCAAACAAAATTGGCGTAGTGGAGTTTGGGAGTAATGCGATTGCGAAAATATCTTCACTCCATTTATCCAATACTTCATGCATCATGCCCCATCCAAACCCTGACGGATTTCGCGCACGCACTCCGCCAGACGCCCCTCTTCAGCCGCTTTAACAAACGCACTACCCACCACCACCGCATCGGCATGGCGGGCCACTTCGGCAGCCTGCTCACCGCGGCTTATCCCGAAACCAACCGCTATCGGCAGCGCCGTCACCTGCCGCAATGCCGCCATATGCTCGGCAATGTCAACTGCCACCGTCGCGCGCTGACCGGTAACCCCGGTTACTGAAATGTAGTAAACAAATCCGGATGCCCTCTTGAGTATCATCGCCGCCCGCTCGTTGCCGGTGGTCGGGGCAATCAGTGCAATCAAATCCAACCCTTCATGCGCCAGTAAAGGACGCACCTCCCCCGACTCCTCGAACGGCAGATCCACCAGCAGCACCCCGTCGGCCCCGGCCTTGCGCGCCTCGGGAAAAACCTTCTCATAACCAAACTTGTAAAACGGATTTAGATAACCGAACAAAATGATCGGCTGGTGATAGTCGTGCCGTAAACGCGCAACCATTTCAAGCACCTTCGGCAGCGTGGCACCCGCCGCCAGCGCACGCAGCGCCGCCTTCTGAATCACCGGTCCGTCTGCGGTGGGATCCGAAAAAGGAATCCCGAGCTCAAGCACATCCACTCCATTATCAAGTGCTGTGCGGATATCAGACTCGCTGCGTTCCATATCCGGATCGCCCGCCACCATGAACCCCACCAACCCCTTACGACCTTCACGCCGTAAATTCTCAAATGTCTCCGATATCCTGCTCATTTCTGTGACTCCATCTCAAGCACACTTTCCACATCCTTGTCGCCGCGCCCGGAAAGATTCACCACAATCACCTCATTCTTATGCATTCCTGCCGACCGGCGGCAGGCTTCAGCTACCGCGTGCGCCGACTCAAGCGCCGGCAGAATTCCCTCAAGCTGTGTTAATTTGTAGAACGCGCGCAAAGCCTCATCATCATTCACCGCACAGTATTCCACCCTGCCGCTGTCAGCCCAAAGCGCCAGTTCGGGCCCCACCCCCGGATAATCCAGCCCGGCGCTGATCGAATGAGTGTTCAGAATCTGCCCGTCGTCATCCTGCATGATGTAAGTGCGGCTGCCGTGCAGGATTCCCGGCGACCCGGCCACGATACTGGCCGCATGTTCGCCGGTCTCGACCCCGCTGCCGCCCGCTTCAACCCCCACCAGCTTTACTTCAGCATCATCCAGAAACCCCGAAAAAATTCCGGCCGCATTGCTGCCGCCACCCACGCAGGCCATCACAATTTCCGGCAAACGTCCAATCTGCTCCAGCGACTGCCGGCGGGTCTCACGACCAATCACACTCTGAAAAGCGCGCACCATCATCGGATACGGATGCGGTCCGGCTACGGTACCAATTACATAAAAAGTGTCGCGCACTTCAGTCACCCACGCACGCAAAGCCTCACTCATGGCGTCTTTCAGCGTTCTGGTCCCGGCACTGACCGGGACCACCTTTGCCCCCAGCAACTGCATCCGCCTGACATTCGGCGCCTGACGCTTGATATCCTCCTCACCCATATAAACCGCGCACTGCATCCCCAATAATGCCGCCACGGTGGCCGTTGCCACGCCATGCTGCCCGGCGCCGGTTTCCGCCATCAGCCGCGTCTTTCCCATCCGCCGCGCCAGCAATGCCTGCCCAAGCGTATTGTTCACCTTGTGCGCACCGGTATGATTCAAATCCTCACGTTTCAACCAGATTTGCGCCCCGCCCGCTGCTTCAGTCAACCGCGCCGCGAAATACAGCGGCGACGGACGCCCCACATAATCGCGCAGCAAACTGTCAAACTCAGCAACAAAAGCCGGATCATCCCGCGCTTCAAGATAAGCACGCTCCACATCCAGTAATGCCGGCATCAGCGTCTCGGCCACATAGCGCCCGCCATATATACCGAAGTGCCCGATTGTATTGTCGTTCTGCAAGTCTCTCATATTGATAACATGCCTCATCAGCCACCAATTGTCGACTGCAAAAGTCCAACAAAGTCCACTCTTGCCACAGCTTGTTTCATTCTGCTATATTCGCCGCATTGATAATTGTTACGGTTGGATTACAGTCATCACCAAATGGAATAGCGGTAATATGTATCTGGATTTTTACGGACTGGATGAGTACCCCTTCAACATCACTCCCGACCCGCGCTTTCTCTACTGGGCGTCACAACACCGCGAAGCGCTTGACCACCTGCTGTACGGTATCAGCCAGCGCAAAGGCTTCATCGAACTGACCGGTGAAGTCGGTTCAGGCAAAACAACCATCTGCCGCGCCTGTCTGGCAAGTCTTGGTGAAGATGTTGAAACCGCACTGGTCCTGAACCCCTCCCTAACCGAAACCCAGCTTCTGCGTGCTATTCTTGGAGACTTGGGACTGGAAGCGCGTGGACGTGACCGGCTGAACTTTATTGAAGTCCTGAATGCCTTCCTGCTGGAAAAGAACCGGCTGGGAATCAATGTGGCACTCTTTATTGACGAGGCTCAGGATCTTTCTCCGCAGGTGATGGAACAGGTCCGGCTGCTCTCCAATCTGGAAACCGATCAGCATAAACTAATCCAGATTATCCTGTGCGGACAACCGGAACTCAAAACCAGACTGAACCGGTCCGACCTGCGGCAATTACGCCAGCGTATTACGGTACGCTATGATATTTCTCCCCTTGATTTGCGTGATACCGGAATGTATCTGGCGCACCGTCTCTCGGTTGCCGGCGCCAATGCACAGCGTAATTCCGTCACTTTTGATCATGGCGCCGTCAGGGAGATTTATAAATATACCGGCGGCAGCCCGCGCATGATCAATGCCGTTGCCGACAATGCACTGCTGTCCGGCTATGTCAGCCGGATTAGAACTATTGATGCCCGTTGCGTAAAACAGGCCGTGCAACAATTGGAGGGAATCCGCTGATGAGCCTGATTCAGGAAGCACTTAAAAGGCAAATGGCCGAATCCGGAAAACCGGACAACGGCACGGGTGATAAATCAAGCGAACCGGAAGCGGTACAGATTCCCGCGGCCCCAAAAAAAGACACAACACCGGCAGAGCTGGAGCAGAAAAAGAAACTGTCCTTGCAGCCAAAGCAGGACGAAGCCCCCCCGGCACCATTACCACCGGAAATAGCCCCGCCACCGGCCCCGGAAGAAGATTCCACACCATCGCTGCGCGCGAAACCGGCACCGGACATTATGCCGCCTGCGGCAAAAGAACAGGCAACTGAGAGCGAGCCGGAAGCGACGCAAGAGGCAGAAGCTGCCGCTCCGCAGGAACTTCTGCCGGAAGAACTGCTGGAGGTAGATAGCGCAGCACCAGTGCTGCCTGTGCCCGACACAAAACAGGAAGAACCCCAAAAACAAGGGTTGCCGGATGAAACCGACGAAACACAGCAAGATACCGCCGCGCCGCAACCCGTTAGTGTAAATGATCAGCCGGAAAACGAGACCGGCACTGAAGACGCTGAGCCAAAAGAGCGGAAATCAATTGCTGTAGTTATCACTGTATTAATCGCTGTTTGTGTTTTTGTTGCGGGAGCTTTGTATCTGGTGTTCACGACCCTCAGCAAAATGCGCACCCCGCCACCGGAACCGGTGTCGATTGCTGTTCCGGCAATCCCTGAGATTACACCGGAACCCGAAACACCGCCTGCGGCAATAACAGATGACACCCCCGAACCAACAGCGGAACCACCGGCAGAGGAAACGCAAGAACCACAACCCGAGGAAGAACCGGAGACGGCAGGCGCCCCGGAACCGGACGCAGAACCTGACAGCGTTAGCACTCCGGTCA
>PXDI01000312.1 GCA_003565095.1 PVC group bacterium
TGAACTGCCGGAAGCATTAAGGGCGGTTTTGCAGCGAGCCATGGCAGTTGACCGAAACCTGCGCTGGAATGATGTTTCGCAGTTTACTGAGGCTTTCTGTGCTGTGTGCCGGAATATGGGTGTTGACACTTGATTTATATATGGTTTTGTCTTATTATTTTTTTCAATTGGGAGTTTTTGTTAGATGAGTGACGATACTTCATATAGGCATTACGAGGGAGATGTCGTATCCTGTGATAATGACCATTATCTGGAAGCGTTGCTCGACTTTCTGCCGGACAGTATCTATTTCAAAGATACTGCCGGACATTTTCTGCTGATAAACCGCGCGCTTGCCAATCGGCTTGGGATTGATTCACCACAGGATGCGATTGGCAAGACCGATTTCGATTTCTTTTCGCAGGAGCATGCCCAGCAGGCGTTTGATGATGAACAGAGCATCATCCGGACAGGTAATCCGATTATTGCCAAAACGGAGAAAGAAACCTGGCATGACCGTGGCCCTTTGTGGGTCGCTACGACCAAAATGCCGCTATATGACCGGGATGGCCGGATTGTGGGCACATTCGGTATATCGCGTGATGTTACTGCCCAGATAATTGCCAACGAAGACTTGAAGGCCAGTCGCGAGGAATTACGCAAACATCGTGATCATCTTGAAGATCTGGTAAATGAGCGTACTAACGAACTGCAGGTCATTAATAACCGTCTGGTACGCGAGATTGAGGAGCGTCGTCAGGCGGAAGAGGCGCTGCGGACCAGTGAAGAGCGTTATCGTGCCCTTTTGGACACCACACCGACTTACGTTTACACTGTGTACATGCGCAACGGGCATGCGGTAGCAACAGAGCACAGCGAGGGCTGCATCAATGTTACAGGATATTCTCCAGGTGATTACCGCGAGAATCCTAATCTGTGGCTGCATATGGTTCATCCTGAAGATCGTGAAATGGTACGGTCATTTGTAGATAGGGACTTGGCGCATTATGACGGCACCCCCATTGAGCACCGGATCATACACAAAGACGGAACATTACGCTGGGTCCGCAATACGGTTGTACATCATTATAATGACCGCAACGAACTTGAACGTTATGACGGTCTGGTCGAGGATATTACTGAAAGAAAACTTGCCGAGCAGGCACAACGCGAGAGTGAGCAGTTCAAGGCGATTGGAAGTCTGGCAGGAGGGGTGGCCGAAAGCCTTGGCAATGTTATTACAATAGTGCGCGGCTGCGCTCAATCAATTGTTGAGAGTATGATTCCCGGAACGAGTTGCCATTCGGATGGCCGCCAGATCCTGGATACCATGCGTTATACCGATCAGTTGGCGAACCGTCTGCTGAACATGGCACGTTTTTGTGAAACCGGCGGAAATGCAATGCTGGATACCGTCTGGATTGATGATGTTTTGCAACAGGCCGCCGGTCTTGTTCAACATGTTTTGGCAGAAAACAATATAGATGTTGATTTTCCTGATAACTCAACTTGTCCAGCGATTATGGCGCACGGCGAACAATTGCTTGATATACTCGTGGGGCTGCTTGGAAATGCTGTCGAGATTATGCCCGGAGGTGGCGTTGTGAGAATTAATTGCTCAACCCGGCGCATCAATACACCTGGGCATCGCTGGAACTCAAAGGCGGAAAGCGGCAGATTTGCGGTGTTGCGGGTGATTTATGATGATGATTCAGCAGATTTGTCGCGGATCGATTTAAATATTAAGGTACAACCGGATTCGCGGATTGATCAGCACTCCCGGATGGGGTGGGGGATGTCGATGGCTTGCAGTCTTATTGAAAACTGGGGCGGATGGATGCAGCAACGCAGCAAGAACAGCGGGCGGACGGTAGTGCGTATGTTTCTTCCGCAAGTAGATGCGGCGCGGCCGGCGGCCGTCAGCGAGACAGTCCGGCCCTTGACAGGTTCAACCGTGTTGGTTATTGATGACAACAGTGCGATTCTTGAAAACATCCGGCAGATCTTGATTACTGAAGGTTGCCGCGTGCTGGCTACATCTGATGCGCAGACCGGTCTGGACTTGTTTACTGCCCATTCATCCGAAGTAGATCTGGTGGTGCTGGATGTATTGCTGCCGGGCTTCTGTTTTGACGGCATGCTCGAACGCATAATGAAACAGCGTTCTGATGCGCGTGTTATGGTTATATCCGGTTTTTGCCGCGACTACATCCGCCATTGCCTCGGTTCCGGTTCGTGGTTCTATCTGCAAAAACCGTTTGATGCTGCGCAACTGACAGGTATGCTGCGCAAAATGCTTGCGACATAGGCCGCATTATTCTGTATTAGCTGCGTCTTTTCCTGCATAGGCTTTGCGCGCTATTGCCCATATGTTGCGATTGAATGCGCCGGGGTCTTCTGGAAGAATGCCGTTGGCTATGCCGGCCTGGGCGTACAATACTTCAGCAAGGCCGGCCAACTCCTCGCCCCGAGGGTTGTTTTCGAAAAGCTGCTTAGTGATCTGCAAAACCGGGTGTTCCGGATTGATTTCAAGAACAGGATTGGTGGTCGGTACAGGCTGGTTCATACTTCTCATCATTTGTTCAAGCGAAGAGGGTAATGAGTTCTCGTGCGCCACCAGGCAGCATGCGGAGTCTGTCAGCCGTTTTGATATTCTGACATCGCTGACCTTCCCGGCCAGAATGTCCTGAAGCTTGCGCAATAAATCACTGTGAGGCTTATCGGTCTGCTTATCATCCCCGCCGGCTTGTTCTTTGTCATCTTTTCCCGCCGGTAAATCCAGGTCGCCGCGGTCAACCGGCTTGAGCATATGTCTGTCATATTCACTCAAGTGCATCAGCATAAAGTCATCAACAGGGTGGTCCATCAGCAGCACTTCAATGCCGCGCTTTGAAAAGACCTCAAGATGCGGTGAATGCAAAGCTGCATCACTGTCGCTTGAAAGGTAATAAATATGCTGCTGACCTTCCTGCATACGTTCAATGTATTCAGCAAGACTCACAAATTTATCATCCAGACATTGGGTAGACTTAAACAATAAAAGACCTGTGAGCTTTGACAAATCGTTATTACCGGGATGGCATCCTTCCTTGATTATGCAGCCGAATTCACGCCAGAATTTATCATATGTCTCGCGTTGTTCTTTCATTGTTTCAGCAAGATAACCAAGAATACGTGAAACAACATTCTTTTTGATCAAATGCACGTTGCGGTCATTCTGAAGTATTTCGCGAGAAACATTCAGCGGCAGGTCGCTTGAATCAACAACACCGCGAATGAATCTCAGATACTCCGGCAGTAAATCGCGACACCGGTCCGTGATGAAAACATTATTAACGTAAAGCTGAACTCCTCCATTGTAATCCGGTCTAAACAGGTCAATCTGTGCCTTGGACGGGATGAACAACAAAGCCTTGAATTCCACCGTACCTTCGGCGGCAATGTGTAACCGTCCGAGCGGGTCGGCATGGTCATGAGTTATGTGTCTGTAGAACTCACTGTATTGTTCATCAGAAACCAAATCACGGGGTTGTTTCCAAAGCGCTTTTTGCGAATTTACCTGCTCATCTTCTTTGCCGGTGCCGTCATTGAGCATGACGGGATAGGCGATATAGTCGGAATATTCCTTGATAATTCTTTTTATGACTGCTGGATCTAGATAACAATCCATTTCATCTTTCAGGTGCAGGATTACCTTTGTTCCTGAATCAATGCTTTGATCTGACTCTTCAATTGTAAAAGTTCCTGCTCCTTTGCTTTCCCATTTAACAACAGATGACTCAATTCCGGCGCGTTTAGATAACACAGTGACCAGGTCAGCAACCATAAAAGCTGAATAAAAACCGACGCCGAACTGTCCGATCAGCTCTGTGCCGCCTTTTTGATTCTCCTGCAATGTCTGCAGGAAGCTGCGGGTGCCTGAACTTGCAATGGTTCCGATATTCTGCGCGAGTTCAGCGGCGTCCATACCCGTTCCATTATCTGCGATACTGAGCTGTCTGTTTTGCCGGTCGATGGTTACAATGATTCTCCCTTGCCAATCATTATCTCCCGTTTTGTCGCCGGTCAGCGCCTCAAAGCGCCGGCGGTCTATGGCGTCTGATGCATTAGAGATTAACTCACGCAGGAATATCTCATGCTTTGAATAAAGCGAATGAATCACAAGGTTAAGCAGTTGCTGAACTTCTGTTTTGAACTTTTTAGTTTGCCGTTTCATTGTCTTGCTCCTCTTTGTTGATCAATAATAAACACGACGGTTAGTAAACTAAGTAAATAGGGATGTCAAAAAAATAAAAAAAAGTAATTAAGTTAGTTGACGTTGAGGCGTGAGTATAATAATAATTAAACAGTGATGAAAATTTGCGATGAAAATTTGCGATGATATCTTACGGTGTTTCACGCTGTGGTGCCCTCGCGGCGAACACGGCAAATCAAGCAACTCGGTATGCTGATAAAGACCGAGATGTAAGGAGGTGATTGACGTGGCAGTGAAGAAAGCAGCGAAGAAGAAGGTCGCGAAGAAGGCTCCGGCGAAGAAGGCCGTGAAGAAGGTCGCGAAGAAGAAGGTCGCGAAGAAGGCTCCGGCGAAGAAGGCCGTGAAGAAAGCCCCGGCGAAGAAGAAAGCCGTGAAAAAGGCAGCGAAGAAAAAATAAAACCAATGACGGGAAGGTCATTTGTTTGACTTTCCCGCAGTAACAATGAACGGGACGGCTGTTAGCAGTCGTCCCGTTTCATTTTTATTAGAGATTATTGTTTCTGCGTCATATCAACATTTCTCTGCCGGCTTTAAGCCGGCGTCATTGACAGGGCAGGCATTTGTGCATATTCTCTTTGTGGAAGTTGACGGTACTCAATGAGCCACTTGCAAAACTGGTTTTGAAAGTGTAGTGTTCAGGTGTCGGAGTTCAGGTGTCGGCAAAGAGATGACTGGTCCACAGCTCATTGTGCATTCCTGATACCTGAACACTGAACACTGAAACCGGCGCTTGCGGGTATTTTGCAAGCGCCTCTAATAATAAATCAGCGGGGCGCAAATGCCGATAGCGGATGTTTTGTTACTATCGAATGTCTTTTTTGCTTTTGGGCAATCAAATATCGCCGGCAAGGTGATTGTTGCAATGCTTATGGCCGGCTCTGTGATTGTCTGGTCAGTCATGCTCACCAAGCACAGTCAGTTGCGTGATGCGTATCTATCGACACAACGCTTTATAAAGGCCTACCGGAAGGAAAGTCATCCGGCCGGCTTGTATCTTAAACGTCAGACCTTTAAGTTGAGTCCGCTTTCCCGGATCTATGTCAGTTGCTGTGAGGAGCTCGGCAGCAATCTGGAAGCTGCCGGCAGTAATCCTGACGATCTTTTACTTGGTGCTGTGGGGGAAGACAGGCTGCGGCTTGGTGATCGTCAGCTTTCCGCGGTGCGGGGCGTAATAGAGCGCGAACTTGCTGATGAGGCGTTGGCGCTTGATCAGTATATGGGGTTACTTGCGACAGCGACTACCACCGCCCCCTTTCTCGGCCTTTTGGGGACAGTCTGGGGAGTTATGGATGCTTTTGGCGGTATGGCGGTGAAGGGCTCGGCGCTGCTTTCCGAAGTTGCTCCCGGAATATCCGGCGCATTGATTACCACCGTGATAGGTTTGGTTGTGGCGCTGCCTTCCGCAATTGGATACAATTTTTTGAGTGAGAGAATACGTAAGATTAATGTCATCTCGCACAATTTTGCCCAGGAGCTGGTAAACGATGTTGAATGTCATTATGCGGTAAATCAATGAAACTGCCGGATCTCAGCATATCCGGGAGAATGATACAGTGAACGGAATAAAGCCTCCAGTCTCATTAAAGCAGATCAGTGACATCAATCTGACGCCGTTGATGGATTTGACTTTTATTCTGCTGATAACTTTTATCATTACTTTTCCGCTGATAGAGCAGGGCATTCCGGTGAATCTTCCGCGGGGGGATGCAATTCCGGTGGACAGTGACAGTGAAATGCGCACATTAACACTTGATGCGGAAGGGCGCTTTTATATTGATGATGTTCCCGAGGAGCTTGCCGGTTTGGGGGGAATTGCCGGCGAGTGGGGGGTGCGCACACCGGATTTGCGGATTTTTATCAGGGCTGATGAGTCGATTGCCTATGGCCGCGTGGTTGAGATAATGCGGATTTTGCATCAGTCCGGTTTGACCCGTCTGTCGCTGGTAACAGAGCCGGAAGGACGATAAAGTGTACAAGGCATTGCTGGGAAAAAATGTTGTCAGGGTAAGCGCAGTGCACCTGCTGTTGCTGCTGGGGGTTGTTTTGTGGGCGGGGTTCAAGGGGTGTGCAATCCGTGAGCGCAGGCCTTTGGTCATGCCGGTTGAATTTTTGGTGGCGGTTCCGGCTGCCGTTGAAACTGCCGGACCGGCACCGGTTGTCATTCCTAAGCCTGCCCCGCCGCCCGAGCCGGCTCCCGTCCCCCGGCCTGTTGCCGAGCCGCCGCGCCCCCGTCCACGGCCACCGGTTGAACGCAGCACTACACGTATAACCCGGACTCCCGACAGTCGCCCTGCGGCCCCTGTTACGCCGACGTTGAGTGAAGAGGAAATCAGGCGACTGCTGGCGGAAGGTGCCCGTCCTTCAGACCGTACCGTTGATCCTGGTGTTGACGCACGGATGCGCGAACTAATCCGTAGAACGTTGTACAATGCATGGACTCAACCGTCGCGTGAGGATGCCGGTAATGCGGAGGTTGTCATTGAGATCAGACTTGCAAGCAATGGTGCAATCAGCGGTCATAGTGTTGCGCGTTCTTCGGGAAATGCGATGCTTGATCAGTCTGTTGTGCGGGCGGTGCAGTCGGTATCAAGAATTGATGGTCTTGTGTCTGATTTTGCCGCGCGTAACCCTTCAATCAGGATTGCTTTTCGTGTAGAGTGATTTTTGGTACTGTCAAAAGTTTTATGAAAAGTATGAAAACGAGATTGGCGTAATTTTGAGCTATGGGTAGGGCAACGGAGGGATTAGGGATTAGGCGTTAGGCGTTAGAGAGAAGGCGTTAGGCGTTAGGCGTTAGGGAGAAGAACAATGTGAAGGAGTTGATGGTGTACATCAAGGCATACCGGGTCGGCTATGGAGTTCTGCGGCTATCTCAGCACGGAAATGCACGCA
>PXDI01000342.1 GCA_003565095.1 PVC group bacterium
ATCAGCTTGACGAATTTCTCTTTTTCCACATCACCGAAGATATGACGTTTCTCAATAACCCGTGACATGCAGTGATAATATGCCGCGCCCTCAGCCTTGATTCGTGATTTTCTCATTATGCTGTCTCCTTTCAGTTGCCGGGGCGGGAAAAACCGCCCCTTACACCTAGTTAAAGAAATGAGCACGTCCAATTTCCGGTCAAATATGAAAAAAAGTGAAATATTTTGTCTGTCCCTGGTCTGTGAACCCTGTTTCCTGTGGATGATGCGGGCGGTTTGGCTACAGGAGCTGTTTTTTGATATCCTGGTAGCGGGTGGTGTAGCGCGGGCCGAGTTGGGCTTCGCGGTGGTCGAAGCCGAAGGCGCGGCGTTTGACGGCCAGTACAGGCGGGGCCTGGATACGCTTGGCGATACCGATGCCTTGATAAAGGTTCCACCAGCGTTCAAGATCGGCGATAAACGTGCGCGGGTTCTTGAAGATATCACCAATGCTGCCATCGTAACCGATTTCCTTTTCGAGAATGCCTGCGGCATACCAGCCGATGATATCTTCCGGCGAGGCGCGGTTCCAGCGCTCAACCCAACTGCGAAAAAGACAGTCGTGGTAAGGATAAATCAGCGGATCGCCCAGTCCTTTTGTTATATCCTGAGCGGGTCCGAGTTCGGCTGAGGGCATAACATCAAAAGAACCTTGCGGAATAATCTCCCCGCGGAAAACCTTGTCATTCATATATTGAGCGACCGCATATACTTCGGTTTTCCAGAGGTCGGCCAGACTTGCCAGAAATCCACTCAGATCGCCGTAAAGGGTAGTGTAACCTACGGTCAGTTCGGTTTTGTTGGAATTGCAGGTGAATACCGCACCGAAAGCGGCTGACAGTGCGGCCAGCACCCGCGAGGAACGGTCACGGGCCTGAATGTTTTCAAGTGCGGCCGCATTGAAAGACAATTGCCGGCAGTGTTTACCGTCCAATGAAGCGGCTGTAATGCCGTCGAGCTGGCCGACTGTTAATTTGACGCTTCTATTGATTGGAGCCTCGGTATAAAGACAGCCGAGGTTATTTGCCAGATCGCGGGCCAAATCGCGGGTTTTTTTTGAATTATGCCGGCTGGGCATGTTTACCAGCAGAATGTTCTGTGGCGGCAGGCACTGCCGGTAGAGTGCGGCAGTCAGTGCAGAATCGATGCCGCCGGAAATGCCGATTACCACCCGTTTAACCCCGCAGCGTTTAATGAAACGCGCCGTGCCGTACTGCACCGCCTGATATAGTTCTTTTTCCGGGGCCGGATCGGGCCGAGGCTTGCGTCCCGGCATTTGTTGTGGCGGGCGGGGAATATCGATGAAGCGGGTTTGATCGCGGAACGCAGGAAGTTCAGCGCTGATTTGTCCCTGTCCGTTATATGCGCAGGAAGCGCCGTCAAATGTATAGACGGTTTTGCAGTTATCCTGCACACCGGTCATATTGACATATACCAGCGGAAGTCCGGTGCGGTGTGCCAGTGCCGAAAAGACACGGTTGCGCTTGTTGTTCTTGTGTGCGGTAAAGGGTGATGCGCTCAAATTGATCAGCAGTTGTGCCCCCTGGGCGCAGAGAATTTCGGCGGGACTGAGAGTATAGTCTGTATGCCACGCATCTTCGCACAGCATACAGCCCAGCATGCCGGCGGGGGTGGCAACCGGTGTTACTAAAGATGCCGCGTCAATGCCGCTTTCCGCGGCAAGCTTGCGTAAGTCATAAAAATGGCGGCTGTCGTCAAATTCGCGGTAGTTGGGCATCAGTGTTTTTGCGACGAATGGCAGCGGGCCGTTGCGCGGCGGCAGGAATTTTCCGCGGTGGGCAATAAAGGCGGCATTGTATTTACGCACCCGCCCGTCCTCGTTGCGGTTTGAATGATCGACGCCGACATTGCCGAAAACGGTGATAAGATTGCCGCTGTGTTGGCGGATTTCTTCTCCGCAGGCCTCACATTCGCGGAGGAAAGCCGGCCGTTCCCATTCATCGCCAAGCAGGTAGCCGGGGACCGCCATTTCGGGAAACACGATAATGTCGGCGTGTTTCTGTCGCGCGGTTTTCATGCGCGAGATTATTTTGCGGGTGTTGGCGACCGGATCACCCGGGATTACTTCGATCTGGGCAAGGCATACCCTTATGGGTTTCCGGGGCATAATGTTATGTTCCAGTTAATTTCCGTTAAGATCTTTGCGCTGACCCCAGCGCTGTTCTTCGATCTTGTGCAGATGGCGGAAGAAAACATAAAGGGTGGCCAGGCATGCGACTGTGACAACCACACAAGTCAAAAACATTAGAATATAAGATAGCATGCGATTACTGTAGCGCATGTGAAAGGCGGGTGGCAAGACTGTTTATAGTTGGTCGGTTAATCTGAAGCGCCACGGCCGGAGCGCATCGGCTCCGGCATAATCTATGCCGACGCGCGGGCCGGCGGTTATCTGTTGCGGATCGACGGGAGCGTTACCGCGTGTTATCCAGATCCGCGTTCCGCGTAAGTCGGCAGCATTATCCTTTACGGTTATGCCGAGCGCCTGAGTGAGTGTGCCGGGGCCGGCGGCGAGCTTCCCCGGTTTTATTTTCGTTCCGCGCCGCTGCTGTATAACCGGCAAGCCGGTCATGGGGGAAATGGCGCGGATCAGCACGGCGTGCGGCAGATCGCGCGGGCCGGTAACAACATTAAGTAATGCATGCATACCGTAGCACAGGTAAACATAAGCTATCCCGCCGGGTGCATACATGGTTTCGGTGCGGGCGGTGCGGCGTCCGCCATAGGCGTGGGATGCGCGGTCGCCGGTGCCGGCATAGGCTTCGGTTTCCGAAATGATCCCGCCGGTGACATGGTTCTTTGTAAGTGTGTATATGTGTGTGCCAAGCAAAGAGCGTGCGATGCTGACAACATCCTCGTTGCGGTAGAATGAGACCGGCAGCAGCCTGCGGCGAAAAGCATGCGGCACTTTGATGGTGTTTTTATCTGTACCGGCACTGGCAGAAGATTCCGCCAAGGGAATCAGAACCTGACAGTAATGCTGCCGGTGGCTGACGCGGTGTCGATATTTTTAACACCTACCAGCAGGCTGATTTTTTCACTGAATCCGATTTCAACTCCGGCCGCATAGCCGAAATTGCTTTTTTCTGAGATTCGGTCGCTGCTGAATATTTTGGAATAAACAGGTCCGCCATAAATTGCGACATTTTCTACCCAGAAGATTTTGAAAGAAGGGGTGTCATTGATGATGCTTAGCATCAAACCGGCCGAAAGATCGTTCCAGGCGAGGCTGCCCCATGCATGATCTGCCTTGTGCCGCATGTACGAAGCCTGCGCATTGAGGCGTAAACGATTTTCTATAACAGTCGGGTCCATCAACTCATGGTCAAGCAGGTTAACTTGCAGCGCCACCCCGAATTCGCTCTCGGAGGATGACGTGGACAGGTGGGAGCCTGCGCCGCCAAAGCTGGTGTCGCTTGATCCAGCAATGCCGAACACGCTTGCCCAGCGCATGATGTCATAACCGATGAATGCACCGGCTGACTTTAATTTCATCTGGCTATCAAAGCCATGAAGTTCCACGTCGCGGCGGGATTCTGCTAAATACGCCCCGAGGCTCCATCCGTGCAACGAATCGCTGCTGACCAGATAGTGGCGCCCCTTCTGGCTGCTGCCAATTTGCGGACCCGCCAGGCAGACTGTGGAAAACAACACACTTGCGAACATTACCGACTTGATTAATACAGCTGTTTTCATAATTGTGCATACTAGAGGTTGATCTTGGAGAAAGGCAAGTCTATAATTCGAATAATGAATAGATTATTTTTCAGCGTAATAAAGTCGGGTTCGCCGCTTGTGCGGCGGGCGGTGTATGTTGTTTGTGTTGCGGGGATCTGTGTGCTAGTGCAGGGTTGTCATCCCTGGTCGGCACCGGAGGTGCCGGTAAGGTACACTTATATTCCAGATGCACTGGCGGCCGGTGATGCCGTGGAGTACGTCAATCTGTACAAAGGCGGCTTGAGTGAATTCCCCGTGGAATTAGCGGATCTGCCGAATCTTGTACGGCTGGGCGTCAGGGATAATCGAATCAGCCGTATTCCTCAGGAGATCGGGCGTTTTTCTGCATTGACCTGGCTTGATCTGGGGCAGACGCAAATATCAGGTCTACCTTCTGAGATAGGCCGACTCTCCAATCTGCACACCTTGTATCTGAATGATTGCCGGTTGACTGCGCTGCCGCAGGAGATGGGGGCTTTACAGGAACTGAAATATTTGAATCTGGACCGCAACCAGTTGGCGGAGCTGCCGCGGGAGATCGGTCGTCTTGAAAAACTTCATTGGCTGCGGTTGAATGGGAACAAACTGACGGCATTGCCGGCTGAGATCGGTAAGCTGGTGAATTTGCGCCGCTTATATTTGAACGGCAATCAGCTTGAAAATCTGCCGTCTGAAATGGCTAATCTGAAAAAACTGACAGATCTGGCGTTGAACGGCAATCCGTTAAGCGGCGTTCCGGAATGGCTGGGCGATTTACAGGGGTTGGAAAGGCTGGATTTAACGGATACCGGGATCAGCACTTTGCCGGATTCGCTTGCCGGGCTTCCGTCTCTGCGGCTGCTGGTTGTTAAAACCAACCGTTTTTCGGCGGAGGAGCGGCAGCGTATACGGGAATTGCTGCCCTACTGCCAGGTGATTTTCTGAAAAACGGATGCGTCTTGCTCCGCTTTATTCTTGAGATTGAGAGATGGGGGGCGTACACTACCTTTTCAAGTATTTTTGTATGTTGATGTTTGTGCCGGGCATCCGTTCGATATAATATTAAACAGAACTTTAGGGATTATGGTAAAAGTGAAGAAGAAAATCATTTTTTTGTGTTTATTCTGTTGTTCTTTACCGGTTTTGTCTCCGGCAATGCTGGATGGCAGGATTACGCTGGACGGGGTAGCCGCATACGTAAATGATCATTCTATTACTATCGGTGAGGTAATGATGATGATTGAGCCGATGCGCCGCCGTCTGTTGCAGCGTTATGACGGCGAGGAGTTGCTGCGGCGTCTGGAAGAGGCGTATAATGAGGCTTTGCAGTCGCTGGTAGAGCGTCAACTCATTCTGCAACATTACGAAACACTTGAGCGTCAGATTCCGGAGTGGGTTATTGAGAACCGTCTGAATGAAATAATCCAGGAAATGTTTAATGATGACCGTGAACAGTTAATGGATGTGCTTGCGGAGGAGGGGTTGACATATGACCAATGGCGTGAACGGATCCGTGAGCAGATCATTCTTTCAAACATGCGCAGCACCTTTGTGGATGAGGCGGTTCACATACCGCCGATGGCAATCAGCCAATACTATGACGCTAATCTGGCTAAATACAGTCAACCGGCTAGTGTGCGCGTCAGAATGATTGTTCTTGAGAAAGGCCGGACGGCAGATGAAGTCGGCCGCAACCGTCAGCTTGCGGATGATTTGCGTCGCAGAACACTTGAAGGGGAGGATTTTGCTGTTCTTGCACAGCGTTTTTCGGTTGGTTCGCGGGCCGGGCAGGGCGGGGACTGGGATTGGATTGATCCGGATGCGCTTTTGCGCCCGGAGCTGGCAGCTCCGCTTGCCGGGCTGGAGCCTTCACAAATAACGCCGGTAATTGAACATGGCGACCTGCTTTACATTATAAAACTCGAAGGTCGGCGGCAGGAATTTGTCCGTCCGTTACAGGATGTGCGCGAAGAAATTGAGCAGACATTGCGGCGGGAGCAGGCGGAACGAGTCTATGCTGAATGGATTGCGCGGTTACGCGACCGTGCGGTTGTCCGTTATTTTGAGCGGCAGATTTTTTAGTATTAACGATGCCGGATTTTCCTCAATCACTTTGCAGTCCGGTTCAGGTAAGCCGGTTTCTTGTTGAAGCCGGCATTAAACCAAGCCGTGCGCAGGGGCAGAACTTTCTTACAGACAAGAACACCTTGGAGATTCTGCTTGCGGCGGCTTCTCCGGTGGCTGAAGACACGGTTCTTGAGATTGGGCCGGGGTTGGGGGTTGTGACCGGTCAGCTTGTAAATCAGTGCGGAAAAGTTTTTGCCATAGAAAAAGACCGCCGGCTGTTTGCGCTGCTTGGGCAGCGGTTTGCGGGCGTGGAAAATATTGAACTCATACACGCTGACGCGCTTGAAAAAGATTTGAATAACTGGGTAATAAAGCACGGAGTCAATCTGGTTGTTTCTAATCTGCCTTATTCCGTAGCTTCACGGATATTGGTAGAGCTATGTATACCGCGGCGGACAATCGAGACGCTGGTGGTAACTGTGCAACGCGAAGTTGCCGTGCGCATGGCCGCTCCGCCGGGAAAGAAAACCTATGGTTTACTGAGTGTCTTGCTGCAAGCGGGGTATCATGTTGAAATAGTCAAGAATGTTGCGGCGACCTGTTTCTGGCCGCGGCCGGAGGTTGATTCGGCGATAGTGTGCCTGCGGCGTCTTGCGCAAGTTGATTATTCCAGTGAAGAAAGTCTGATGATGTGTGCCATGGCAAAGTATGCTTTCAGCCGCCGGCGTAAGATGCTGGGTCCTGCGCTGGGGGCGTGGATTGGCGGTCAGGGGATCTCTGAAGAGTTTTTCAGAAAAGAAATAATGCCGGCACATGGTGTTCCGCAAACGGCAAGACCGGAAACGGTTGCGCCTGCTCAGTGGCTGGCTATGGCGCGGGAAATCTGTAACAGCAAATCAGTTGCCGGGTGTAACCCATAGCGCATTGCGGTATAGCTGGGCACTTAGTTCTATGCCGGCTTTTCTGACGGCGGCGCGGTTGATTGCCCAGCCGATATTCTGTCCGCGCTGTACAAACTGGATCATGCCCCCGGTTTCCAGAAAATTATCTGCATCTGAAACGGTCAAGACCGCCGCATCATTCAGCATTTCAATAATCCGGCCGGTTTTGGCGGCATCAGCCGCCGGAATGTATAAGATGTCGTTATTATCAAGAAGATCTTTGTGCTCCCATTCTGTTAGCGCAACCACATCAAGAGTCCGGGGTGATTGGCCAACCGGCTTTCCTGATACCGCTTCAAAAAGCCTGGGGAATTCTTCGTCGCCGATAACGGCGATGCGGAAAGCGGTATCATTTTCCGGTGTACGCCGTGGGTTGCTTAAGAACAACAGAAATCTGTAGAGATAGGCGGCTTTGATTTCATTTTCGGTAACCGACTGCATCGGCGTTGCTGAATAAAGCCGGGTTTCGCCCGCCATAATTAATAAAGCCGACACGGCCAGCAGCAGGAGAAATCCGCGGCATACTGTTAGCGGTGTTATTTTGTGTGCTTTATTCGTCATTATTTCAATGTTCTATTTTGAGCTTCTCTAAAATCTTTAATGAGCGGTTAATTCGACGGAGACACCGCGCGGTGAATAGGTATAGCGGTGAAATGGTGAGGCAACCTCGTCGCGGTTATCCAGCAGGTTGCGACCGGTCAGCACAAGATCGAGGCGTCCGTCGATCAGCCGCTCCCATGCCACGGCACCATCAACTGTAACGTGATCTTCCACATAACCCCATTGCTCACTTTCTGCAGAAAAAGCGGGCTGTCTTGTAAAATAACGCATTGAACCTGAAACATGCAGGTTGTCGCGGACTCTGGCATCAAATCCGCAGTTGGCGGTATAGCGTGCCACTGCCGCCATTTGGCCCTTTTCATTAGCAGAAACCATCGGGATCGGCGGAGAAACGGCGGTCTGCTCGAAATCAGCATCGTTCACGGCCCCGTTAATGAAAATATTCAAATATCTGGTTACAGGCATGCGCAGGTCTATTTCCCCGCCGGTGCCCTCAAAATCCCCGGCATTGGTGAAGGGTCTGAACCATGCTATGTAATGCCGCAGGCGCTGGTGGTAGATATTGACTGACAGGCGGGTTGAACCCATATAAAAGATGTTCTGCCATTCCCAGGTGGAAAGACTCTCGGGAGAATCGGCCGGCGCGTTTACAAAATATCCCGGGGCGGTATTTTTGCTGCCCCAGACCTCATTCATGGTACTCATCCACGGGCTTGGGAAACGCCGTGCGGTATTGTGCATGATTTTTGACACCCAGACCTCATTGGGGTTCCAGATGGCTGCCGCGCGCGGGCTGAGGTGCAGTTTTTGTCCGTCCAGGACCGAGTTGGCATCGGCGCGGCAGGCTGCGACCAGTTTAAGGCTGGGCAGTGCCTGAAACTCCTCGGAAAGATAAAATCCGTATTCGTATGTATCCTCGATTCTTGCGAGTGACTGTATGCTACTTTCCTCGTAGGCGGGGGCATCCGGTGCCCAGCGCAAGTTATAGTTATGCCGGTTCTGATTGAATCCGGCCTGTATACCGGCCTGGAAGTAGCGGCGGTCGGTAGTATAGCGCATGGCGCTATGGGCTTTGTAGCTTGCCTGCGCCAGATCATGGCCGGGCCCCTGGCCGGCCACGGTGGCGCGTACAATCCGGCGGTTGTCATAGCTGAATTCATTGAAAACACGCCAGCGGTCGTTGATTTCCTGCTCATTACGTGCAACCAGCGAGTCCATGTAATCATCGCGACGTGCTGTGATAACGGCCGGTCCCTCTGTCATATTTAATTCCGGCATGTGTGCGTTATATGAAGATGCCTGAAACCACCATGAGCCGAACTGCGCCTGACCGTAAAGGAAAGTACTGGGGTGCAGTTTTCCGGTGAGCCGTGTGCCTGCCAGTTGGGGCCGTGCGGCTTCTGACCAGGCATCCCAGCCGTCCCGGCGAATCCAGGTTGCGGAAATCATGAAATGCCGGTCTTGAGCGAAGTTTTCACCGATCATGGCGGTGGATGAATATGTGTTGTAATTTCCGGCGGAAAGCACAATTTCATTATGTGATGGTTGGCGTGTTATCAGGTTTACAATTGCCCCGAGCGTTTCGGCTCCGTAAAGGACCGCCCCGGGACCGACAATGATTTCAATCCGCTCCACAATATCCATCAAGAGCGGACCGACGAGGATTTCCGGTTCGGTAAGCTGATTGACTGGGTGGCCATTGATCATAAAGGTGATCTTTTCGTTTTCGTTCGGCGCAATTCCTCTTACCTGAACTACGTATTGCATGTCCCGGTGAAAAACCGCGAACCCCGGTATGGTATTCAAGACATCCCCGATGGTGCGGTAACCGCGGCGGGTTATTTCGTTGCGGGTGATGACGTACATTACATTGGGAGCCAGATCGGCACGTTCCTCGTGCCGCGAGGCGGTGATGACTTTCAGCGCCATTATCTCTTCAATGCTCATCATGAAGATGGCTGGAATTTCTTCCGTTTCTGCGGCTTTGGCTTCTGTCGGTCCGCCTGCCGTCCCGAACATTAATAAAAGAAGAGCGCTACATGGAATGCAAAGACCCGAACGTACTGACCAGAGTTTCATATCCGCCTCCCCTGATATAATGTATCTGCTGATAATGAACTTAGCGCTAAACTGCCGTTCATTTTGTTTTGATGCAAGCTTTTTTTTCGACTTTTCGCGACTTGCGCGCTATAGAGGAATTGGCTTAGTATGTGCGCATATGCACAAGCTGGAAAAAGACAACGGAAATGAAATGCGCCGTATGCCGGCGGAATGGGAGCGGCAGGCCGGAATTCTGCTGGCCTGGCCGCACCGCGGAACCGATTGGGCCGGTGATCTGGTGGCGGTGGAGGCGGCATATATCGCCATTATCAGGGCGATTGCTGAATATGAGCCGGTCTGGCTGGCTGTTCCGGATGAGCATGCGGAATTGCTGGTTTTATCGCGAACGGGAAAGACGCCGTTTCCGGTAAGCTGTGTGCAATTGGTCTATGATGACACATGGTTGCGTGACAGCGGTCCGGTGACGGTTGCAAACGCTGCCGGCGGACTGGTGGCGGTTGATTTCAGGTTTAACGGTTGGGGAGGTAAGTTTAACGCCAAGGGGGATGATGCGCTCACGGCGGGACTGCACAATGCGGGAGTACTGGGGGACGTGGTGCTGGAGCGCAGTAACTTTGTGATCGAAGGCGGCAGTATCGATTGTGACGGTTGCGGGACAATTCTTACCACTGCCTCCTGTCTGCTTCATCTTTCGCGCAATCCCGGCAAAAGCAAGCTGGAAATTGAGCATGAATTAACCACCAGGCTGGGTGCGACCGCCATATTGTGGCTGGAGCACGGCTGGCTGGATGGGGACGATACTGACGGGCATGTTGATATGCTGGCACGGTTTGCTCCGGAAAATGTTGTTTTGTATGTCGAGGCACCTTCCGGGGATGACCGCCATGCCTGCGAGCTAAAGCAAATGCACCGGCAACTCGCAACTTTCAGGAACATCCAAGGCGTTCCGTATCAGCTTGAGCCTCTGCCGTTTCCTTCGGCCGTTTACGATGCTGACGGTAAGCGCCTGCCGCTTTCTTACGCAAATTTTCTGGTTCTGAACGGCGCGGTGCTTGTTCCGCAATACGGGGTCCCGGAGGATCATTCGGCAATTGCGGCGGTCGGGCGGGTTTTCCCCCGGTATGCGGTAATCGGTGTTGACTGCCGGGCGCTTATTCAGCAGCATGGCGCGGTTCATTGTATCAGTATGCAGATTCCTGAGAAAGGTGTAACATGAATTTGACTGTCGGATGGGTCCAGCAGGCCATGACCGGGGATGCCGAAACGAACATGCAAAACATTACCGATGGAGTACGTGCTGCGGCAAAGTCGGGTGCGCGGCTGGTTGTTCTGCCGGAGTTACACCGGACCCACTACTTTTGTCAGACAGAGAATCCCGCATTGTTTGATCTGTCCGAACCGGTGCCGGGGCCGACCTGTGATGCGCTGGGCAGTGTGGCGGCGGAATGTTCCGTTGTGATTGTCGGTTCTGTTTTTGAGCGGCGTATGCCGGGGGTCTACCATAATACCGCGGTGGTACTGGAATGCGACGGCACGCTGGCGGGCATTTATCGCAAAACCCACATACCCGATGATCCCGGCTACTACGAGAAATTCTATTTTACTCCCGGAGACGGCCCGTTATATCCGGTGGAAACATCAGTGGGCAGGCTGGGGGTGCTGGTGTGCTGGGATCAGTGGTATCCGGAGGCCGCCCGTTTGATGGCGCTGGCCGGGGCCGATATTCTGCTTTATCCTACCGCGATCGGATGGGATGAGGCTGACAGTGCGGATGAAAAGAAGCGCCAGTTTGATGCCTGGCAGACCATTCAGCGTTCACATGCAATTGCCAACGGTCTGCCGTTGGTGGCGGTCAACCGCTGCGGCATTGAAACTGCGCCGGACTCCGTTGGCGGCATCCGGTTCTGGGGTGGCTCATTTGCGGCCGGCTGTCAGGGGGAACTGCTTGCGTCCGCCGGAGAGGAGCCGGATACCGGATTGGTTGAAATTGATTTATCCGGTGTTGAGCGTGTCCGACGGATCTGGCCGTTTCTGCGTGACCGCCGCATTGATTTGTACAAGAAACTTACCGCCCGGCTGGCCATTTAGGGCCGGACCGAAAAAGCGTAAAAGTGCTTGCTATGTGACAGCTAATAGTACTATCGTGTACAAATTATGTGGCAGCGCCATTTGATGAGCGTTAATTTTGAAAACACTTTGAACGGGAACACTATGCATAGATTCATGTTTTTGCGTGGTTCTCTCTCTTTTGTTACGGCATTAGTTCTGTTTTGGTGCGGGGCTCCCGCATTCGGTCAGGATGCTGTCTTTGAGTGGGACGATATCCATGACGCCCCGGTTGTGGATGATGCAACCGCCCCGGTTGCGGATGCAACGGTCAATGCCGTCGAAGAACCGGCACGGGCGGTTGAAAGGCCTGATCCCGGCAATGTGCGGGTCATGCCCCGCCGGCTGGAAGATATTGATCTGCCGGGCTTCAGTGCACGGGTGAACCTGCGTTCGCTTGATCCATGGGATGTGGTTCAGTTGATCGAGTTTCTGGCACATCGCGGCGGGCTGAACAACATTGTGATCGGGCAGGGCGTGCAGGGGATGACCACCCGGCTGAAATTCGATAATGTAACAGTTGCCGAGGCGCTTGAAGTGGTTCTGGCCGTAAACCGGCTGGCATATGAAGTCCGGGGCGGCATTATCACCATAATGACCGATGCCGAATACCAGGCCCTCTATGGCGTAAGTTTTTACGATAACAAGCAGGTACGCATCATTGAATTGAAGTATGCTGATGCGGGCCGGGTTGCCAATTTGCTGGCACCATTGAAAAGCCAGATTGGCACAATCGTCTCTGATCCTGTCACCGGAACCATTATTCTTGTTGATACGCCCGATAAGATAGCGGAAATGCGTGCAATTGCCCACCGGGCGGATATCGAAACTGTGGCACGCGTGATACCGACAGAAAGCAAGGCCTTTATCTTGCAGTATGCTGATGTGGACACGGTAGGGCCGGAGGTAAACGCGCTGCTCACTCCCGAGGTCGGTACGTTGCGTATGGATGGGCGTACCAAGACACTGGTGGTTACCGATCTGCCGCATCAGATGCGCCGGATTGAGGAACTGCTCAGCCTTTTCGATCGGCGTCCGCGCTCGGTATTTATCGAGGCAAAAATTGTTGAAGTAAGTTTGAGTGATGAATTCCGGCTGGGAGTTAACTGGGAGCATGTTTTCAATTCGCTTGATCCGCGCATGCAGATTACCACCTCCCTGCTTGATCCGCTGGCGATTCCCGGTTCTGAGGCCAGCAGTACGATGCGCTTGAAAACAATTGTCGGCGGCGGGGAGTTGAATGCAATTGTCAATGCACTTGATACAGTCGGAAATACCCGCATTCTTTCAAATCCGCATATCGCGGTAATTGACGGGAATGAAGCCACCATCAAGGTCCAAACCCGCCAGCCGTATGCTGAGGCCCTGCTGGAAACCGGTTCAACCAACGTGATCGGGGAAAACATCCAGTTTATTGATGTAGGCGTAAAACTGGATGTTGTTCCGAGAATCAGTGACGACGGAATGATCAGTATGTCAATCCGTCCGGAAGTCAGCTCAATATCAGGTTTCTATCAGGCAACCCGCCAGGTCCCTATCGTGAAGGAATCCTATGCTGAAACGAAGGTGATGGTGCGTGACGGACAGACCTTAATTATTGCCGGAATGATTCAGGAGCGGCGTGATGAGTCAGAAAGCCACGTTCCGATGCTGGGGCGTATTCCTCTGCTGGGCGCATTTTTCAGGCATTACCGGGATAGCAGGGATACTCAGGAAACCATTACCTTCCTGACGCCGCGGATAATCAGCGGCGATGAGCCTGTGGCATTGCTCAGGGATATTGAAAAGGCGCCTAAACCCATGCGGCAGGTAACCGGACCTGATGAAAAGGATATCAAGTCGATTCGTTAGCTTTAACTGTTCAGCAATTTCAGCCGCCGGAGACTTTGCTATTATTTTTCCGGCCGGGCCGGTTTCCGGCAATACAGGAGTGATTATGCGTTTGATGCTGTTTGTTTTTGCGTTTTTACTGCTTTGCAATCCGTGGCAGAGCGGGCTGTTGCGTGCCGATGACGGGGACTTTGACTGGGGTTGGGAAGAGCTGTTGCTTGAAGAGGAAAGCGCGCTTGATCCTGCGGTCATTGATGTTTCTGAAGCCGCACCGGCGGTTCCGCAGGATGATACACTTGACCCGGTAGCCGAATTCGACTTTTCGTGGGAGGGTCACGAGGAGCTTGAACTTGATGAACCCGCTCGTGAAGCCCCGGTTGCCGTTACTCCCCGGCCCGCAGATGTAACCGCCAGAGGGATTGACCCGGCGGCATATGATGAACTGCTGAATGAAAACCTTGCGCTGCGCTCAGAGATAGAGCGGTTGCAGGCGGAAGCGGCTGCCAACGCCAACAAGGCACGTGAGCAGTCCGGGCGTATTACAGCATTGGAATCCAGTCTGACAGCGGCGCTGGCTCAATTAGAGACTGTGCAGGATTCGGCACGGTCGGAAAGTGCGGTGGTTGAAGAGCTGCGTGCGGAAAAAGCGGTTATTCAGCAGTCGCTGGAGAATCGCACGGCTGAAGTCGATGCTATGAAACAGCAGTTGTCCGGGATGTCGGAAAGCTTGGAGGAAACCCGCCGTATGCTTGAACAGGCGCGGGCTGAAAGGGCGCCGGCCGGTCCCGCGATTGGTCCGGGGTCGGATCTGTTCCAAAGCATTCAGCGTGAAAACGAGAGTCTCAAGCAGAAAGTGGTTGAGCTTGAGGCGGCACGGCGGCGGCTGCAGCAGGAGCGTGATGATGCCCTGGCCCGCGTTAGTAATCTTGAACGCAGCGAAAAAGCCGCACAGGAGAAGATTAAAGAAAATGAAGCGGCGGTGCGTGGTTTGAAGGAGACCGTGGCGCGTCTGGCGGAGCAGATTCCTGAATTTCAAAAGAAAATTGCCGGGTTGGAGGAAACAATCGCCGGTAAGGATGCGGAACTGGCGGCACGCCAGCAGGCGATATCGGGGCTGATGGCGGAGTTGAGCGAGCGTGACCGGCGGATTGAAAAAGCCGAAAGAACCGCCCGTGTGCTGGAAAAGGCGCGTGAGAAAGTGCAGCAAATGGGTGCCAACGAACTGCGCGACATGCATTACAATATGGCAGCGGTTTACGCACGGGATGGCCGTTTCAGGGAGGCCGAGCAGTCATATCTGAAAGCGCTGCGGATTGATCCGGCGGATTCCGATGTGCATTTCAATCTCGGGATATTATATGATGATCATTTGAACAATAAGCGTCGGGCGGCCATGCATTATCGCCGCTATTTGCAACTAAGACCTTCCGGGGCGGATTCCGACCGGGTGCGGCAATGGCTGTTGGCAATTGAAATGGCCCAGTAAACAGGAGTGCTTGTAATGAAAAGAATGTTATTGATTTCGACCGGTCTGGTATTACTGGCCGGGATATTTGTGTTTACTACGGGATGTGAAAGTGCAAAAGGGACCAAGGCGCTGACTGTCAGCCCTGCGGAAGCCAATCTGGTGGCTGGCGCAGGCACCAATGATGCCAATACGGTTACTTTTACAGTGGTCGACGGCTTGCGTGAGCTTTCTCTGCCTTTGGAGTGGCACGTGGCCAACCCGTCTGCCGGCCGCATCGTTGCATCGGCCGGGGTAAGTGCCTCATATCAGGCCACCACCCGGACCAAAGACGGCACCCTGATCAATACGGTAATTGTAAAAGACCAGTATGATGCCGAGGGCTTGGTTACTGTGCGTCAGTAATCCGGTCAGTCGTTCTTGAAAAGAGGTTTTATCATCCCACAATCATAACAACGGTCGATACCGCTTAATTACGATTTGTTCCTCATATGAAAAAGCACCACAAACTTGCGCAAGAATTATTGACAAAGCTGGGGCAGGAGCATGTGCTCCGATTTGTCGATCGGCTTGACGCTGCGCAGCAGGATGCACTGTTCGCTCAGATTGCGTCATTAGATGCGCATACTCTGTCACGGATGCGGAAAACTCTTGAACAGCGGTCTGATACGGCGCTACATGACGAGCTGCCGGAACCGGCTCCGGTGATCAGTCTGTCTGCGGCTGAACGGATTGCCGCGTTGAGTCGCGGAGAGGAGCTGCTGGCGGCGGGCATGGTTGGGGTTGTTCTGGTTGCCGGCGGACAGGGCTCGCGTCTTGGCTTTGACGGCCCTAAGGGGGTTTATCCCGTAGGCCCGCTCAGTGGTGCCTCCTTGTTTGAAATACACGCCCGCAAGATTCTGGCACTCGAAAACAAATACCGGATATCGATACCGTTATATATCATGACCAGTGCTGCTAATGATGCCGCGACCCGCGCTTTTTTTGAAGAGCACAATTATTTCGGCCGTGACCGTGCCAATACGGTGTTTTTTTCTCAGGGAATGTGGCCGGCCCTGACGAAGGACGGACGCTTGATACTGGATGCGCCCGGGCATATTTTCGAAAGTCCGGACGGGCATGGCGGTTTACTGGCGGCGTTGAAAAAGCATGCATTGTTTGAAGACATGCGACAACGCGGAGTAACCACACTCTTTTATTTCCAGGTTGATAATCCGCTGGTAAATGTGGCTGATCCGGTTTTCCTGGGGGTGCATGCCGGAAATTTCTCTGAGTTCTCCATTAAGGTCTGCGCTAAGCGTGATGCGGATGAAGGTCTGGGCAATGTGGTGCTGCAGGAAAGCGGAAGCCGGCGGATGCTGGAATACTCAGAGCTTACCGTTGCTCAAAAGAGTGCATGTGATGAGTCCGGTCGGTTGCGTTACTATTTTGGCAGTCCGGCGATACATGTGTTTGACCGCGTTTTTATGGAGCAGCAGGCTGAACAGGATCTGCCGTTACACGTTGCAAACAAAAAGGTGCCATATTGTGACGAAGCAGGCAGGCTTGTGCAGCCGGATACCCCGAATGCCTGTAAGTTTGAAAAATTCATATTTGATGTTCTGCCGCGGGCGCAGCGCAGCGTTAGTCTGGAATTTGACCGCGCTGACGAATTTTCTCCGCTGAAAAATGCTTCCGGAACGGACTCGGCAGAAACCTGCCGCCGGGACATGCTGTTGAAATGGGCACGCTGGTTGGAGGAGTGCGGGATAAAAGTGCCGCGCCATGATGAGGACGGCGCTCCGGCGGTGGCGCTCGAGATTGATCCATGTTATGCGCTTGGTCCGGAAGATCTGATGGCAAATCTGCCTTCAGGGTTCACCATCTCGGGAGACACCCTGCTCAGCGCTGAGACGGCCGGTTGATCATCGAACGAACCCGAACAAACCAATGCTCCCGTTTTCAGCGCACCATTGACGTAATCCGCTCTATATTTTTCTGAGTCCTACCCGGAAAACACTACCGCGTCCCTGCTCAGTGTGCATGAGAATAATACCGTTATGGCGCCGGGTCACACCCAGTACAACCGGCAGGCCCATTCCGGGTCTGCGCAGCTTCGTGGTAAAAAAGGGATCAAAAATCTTTGACACTATTCCCGGATTGATACCCTCACCGCGATCCCTGACTTCGATAAAACAGTATTCACCGCCGCGGGCATTGCCCTCGGGGCATGCCAGGGCGGCAGAGTTGTCATCAAGCGTGAAGCTGCCGGTGGCCAGTTGCACCTCTCCGGATCCTTCCGGCGTGGCATCCCATGCGTTACTCAGCAGCGCATCCAGCAACATCACCAGTTGTTGTCGGTCGCCGCGGATCTTTGGGAGAGGGGTGCTGTTGACTGACAGCCGCGCTTTACCGGGCAGTGAATTTTTGAAAGCGTTTACTCCCGGTTCCAGTAGGTCGTTTATATCCACCAGTTCCTCGTTGCAGCGGGCGCGGCCGGAGAAAATCTGCAGTTTTTTGAAAAGCACTTCTGTGGCTGCAACCGTTTGCCTGATGTTTTCCAGATTTCCGCTTGCCTGGCTGTCGGGCTCAATCCGTTGAACGGCGAGGTTATTATTGCCGCCGATCACGGTGATGAAGTTATTCATGTCATGCACCATATGACGTGCCATCACCGTCAGCCCTTCGAGCTTCTCTACATTCCATGCGTATGGCTGCAGCAGCTCATCTCCGGTAATTGAATTGTACTCCGGCATTGGCGTAACCTCACTTGTTGCGTTTGATTGTGGCCGCTTTGCGCAGGCTGGGCCAGTAGTGATGACTGTATATCGCCAGCGTCAGAAAATTGATAACGAGGCCGAAGCCTTCAAAAGCAAACAGCAGATAGCGATTGATGGCCGGGAATGAAGCCGGGGCTTCTTCGTAATAGTAAATGCAGCAAATCAGCGGAAAATTGATGAAGGTGCGCAATTTTCCGGACCAGTGGGCTGAGCCGCTGACATTGTAGATTGCCCCGATCGAGCGCAGGAAAGTAACCCATTGATCGCGCAGCAGAAACAACAATGTCAAGATCAGCAGAAACAGTGAGTGTCCGACCGGTTCGCCGGCAAGTGCTTCACTGCGTGCACTGATAAATACCAGCAATGGCAAAGTGGTCAGGTAGAAAAACTTGTCCATCAGCGGGTCGGCATGCGCACCGAGCCGAGTCTCCACCTGAAAGCGCCGCGCAAAGTAGCCGTCGAACAGGTCGGTCAGGGCTGATGTGCCCAAGGCGCCGAAGGTTGCCACAAAGAGCCACAAAGGGCGCTCCTGCTCTGTCGGGAATGCGACCGAGTACCAGAGCGCTCCGCCAAAAAAAAGCAAGACCAGCGGGAATCGGACAAATGTCAGAAATGTGACAAAGCCGAATTTAAGCCTGCTGGTCATGCTTGCCTTTTTGTGAGTTTGCTATACACCAAGCTGGTAACGCTCAAAACGGCGTATTTCCAGCGTGTCGCCCAGTGCCTTGCCTTTTTCCGCCAGCAGTTCAGTGATCGACTGTTTCGGTTCTTTTACAAACGGCTGGTCTATCAGGCAGATTTCCCCGTAAAACTTGTTGATTTTGCCGTCAACAATTTTGTCGACAATGTTGGCGGGTTTGCCCTCAACCTGCTTTGCATAAATTTCCCGTTCGGCCGCGACGACATCCGCCGGAACCTCGTCTGACTTTAAGTGGCGCGGATTGCATGCCGCGATGTGCAGCGTCAAGTCCGACAGCAGCGCCTTGAATTCGTCAGCGGCAGTGGTTTCATCTTTGGTGCAGCCGAGTTCAACCAGCACACCGACTTTTCCGCCGAGATGGATGTAGGAGCCGATGGCACCGGTTCCTTGCAGCATATAGCGCACGTTGCGGCGGATCTTAAGATTCTCCCCGATCGCGGCTACTTTTGACATTAACTCGTCGTTGCACAGCGCTGAAAGCGCCTCGTCGGTTTCGACAGCGCGTACGGCGAGATCTTCAACAAACTTGATGAAGTCCTCATTGCGAGCGACAAAATCAGTTTCACAGTTTACCTCCACCAATGAGCGGGTTTTTCCGCCATCGGCTTCTGCCGAGGCAATCTTGCCCTGGTTGGTGGCTTTGGCGGCGCGTTTCGTGGCAACAGCCATACCCTTTTCACGCAGCAGTTTGGTGGCTTTCTCGATGTTTCCGTCTGCTTCGATAAGCGCCTTCTTGCACTCCATCATGCTGACATTGGTTGCATCGCGCAATGCCTTGACTTCTTTGGCGGTAATATCCGGCATAGTATCAATCCTCTCTATTCAGTTTTATTGTCGTCACCCGCGGCGGGTGCTGCTGCGGCAGCTTCTGTTTTCTCTGCCGGTTCGGGTGTTTCTGAAGCTTCAGTCGCGGCTGGCGCTTCCTGTTTCACTTCGGCTTCTGTTTCGGTTTTTTTTGTTTTTACGCTTTTGGTTTTCTTTTTGGCGGCCGGCTTTTCTGCTGCTGCGGGCTTTTCTGCGGCATCACCTTCCGGCTTGGGGGCTGCCGACGCCTTTTTAGCTTCGGCCTTTTTGCGTTCCTCTTCGGCACGCTTGGCGCGCTCAGCCACAATCTTACTGTATTCCGCCTGGGCTTTTTCGGTGCGATACGCCAAAGCTTCTACAATGACTTTAATGGCGCGCATTGCATCATCATTGCCGGGGATCACATAGTCAATCGGATCAGGGTCGCAGCAGGTATCGACCATCGCGATGATCGGAATGCCGAGCCGCCGGGCTTCGTTGACGGCAATTGCTTCACGGTTGATATCAATAACAACCATTGCGCCGGGCATTTCAACCATGTTGGCAATGCCGGAGAGGTTACGCCGCAGCTTGTTCAACTCGCGCCGCAGCACCGCCACTTCCTTTTTGGGCATGCTCTTGATGGCTTCGCCGCTTTCAATCGCTTCAAGTTCCTGCATCCGCCTGACACTCTTGCGGATGGTTACATTATTCGAAAGCGTGCCGCCCAGCCAGCGGGTGGTTACGTAGTGCATTTTCAGCTTTTCGGCTGTATTCTTCATAATTTCCTGCGCCTGCTTCTTGGTGCCGACGAACAGGATACTCTTGCCGCTGAGCACCACCTCATAAACAAAGTCCATTGCATTGTTCAATAATACGAGACTTTTGGCCAGGTCAATGATATGTATGCCGTTACGCTTATCGAAAATGTAGCGCTTCATCTTCGGGTTCCAGCGCTTGGTCTGGTGTCCGAAATGCAGTCCGGCATGCAGCAGGTCTTTAATCCCAACTTCGCCCGTGAAGGGCTTTTCCGTTTGTGTTTCTTCCGCAACAGGGGCGGCAGTTTCTTCGTTGACCACGTTACTCTCCTTTTGTTTGCCCGCATTTGCGGGAATCCGCTTTGGCACTCCTCCCGTGGTCCGGGGGGAGGCGCTCGCTTCCGCTGCCTCACCTGGGCAGCAATGAATAAACGCGAAAAGATATCATACCCGCGAAGGGATGCAAGCGAAAATATTTCAAAAATCTTATTGCGAGTGAGTTGTCCGCTGTGATACATTTATACATGATTATGTTAGTAATGTTTATCGGGGGTTGTCATGAATATATCAACGAAGGGGCGTTATGCGGTGCGGATCATGGTGCGGCTGGCCATGGCAAGGGATACTTTACCGCAACGCAAGCAGGATATTGCGGAAGCTGAGGATTTGTCTGCCAATTATATTGAGCAGATAATGCTGCGGCTGCGCGCGGCGGGACTGGTGCGCAGTCATCGCGGGGCAAACGGGGGTTTCACGCTCGAGCGTTCTGCCGCCGGTATCTCGGTTGCTGATATTCTGGATGTAATGGAGGGGCCGTTGCATATTTCGCCCTGTCTGGATGCGCCCAGGCAATGTAACAGGACCGCCGAATGTGTTACCCGCCCGATCTGGCAGGAAGCCGGACGCAGGCTTTACGAGTATTTTGACAGTATAAAACTGGATGAGCTGGCAAGAAAAGCACTGGAAATAGAAGCGCACAATACGGTATCTTTTTCTATATAAATGTACCACAGGCATTTCTGCCGGTGGTTCCGGGACGCACAGGCAAGAATGTCTGTGCCACATTAAAATACCAAGGAGAACAGATAATGACACAGCAACATCGCCCCGAAACGCTGGCACTGCATGCCGGACAGGTAGCTGATCCGGTTACCGGAGCGCGCGCGGTTCCGATCTATCAAACCACCAGTTATGTGTTCAAGGATACTGAACACGCCGCCAATCTGTTTGCGCTTAAAGAGTTTGGCAACATTTATACGCGTTTGATGAATCCCACCAGCGATGTAGCCGAGAAACGGCTGGCGGCGCTTGAGGGCGGCAGCGGTGCGCTGTTAACTTCCAGCGGGATGGCGGCCATTTTTCTGGGGATTAATACAGTAGCCCGCGCGGGGGATCATATTGTTGCGTCAAGTTCGCTCTACGGCGGCACCGAAACGCTTTTCCGCCACAGTCTGCCGCGGCTGGGGCTTGAAACCACTTTTATTGAGAACATTACACCGGAGAAGACCGCGGCGGCCATCCGGCCGGAGACCAAAGTTGTCTTTCTGGAGACTATCGGTAATCCCAAGGGGGATGTTCCCGACATTGCCGGGATTGCGAAAGTGGCGCATGCCGCGGGGATTCCGCTGATGGTTGATAATACCTTTGCGCCGATCTTGTGTCGTCCATTTGAACATGGTGCGGATATTGTGGTACATTCCTGCACCAAATGGATAGGCGGTCACGGCACATCGATTGGCGGTGTGCTTATCGATGGCGGTCGGTTTGACTGGGGCAGCGGACGCTTTCCGGAATTCACCGAGCCCGACCCCAGCTATCACGGACTTGTCTTGTGGGATGCGCTGAGGGATGTGCCCGGTATGGGGAATATTGCTTTTATCATTAAAGCCCGGGTGCATGGAATGCGCGATATCGGCTTGTGCCCAAGCCCGTTTAATGCCTTTATGTTTCTGCAGGGACTGGAAACCCTGCCGTTACGGATTCGTCAGCAAAGTGCAAATGCGCTGGCTTTGGCGCAGTGGCTTGCAAAGCATCCGGCGGTGGAGTGGGTGAATTATACCGGGTTGCCGGGACATCCCTATTACGGTCAGGCGGCGAAGCTGTTGGATGGCGGCTTCGGTGCGGTGCTGGGTTTCGGTGTCCGCGGCGGACTGGCGGCGGGGCAGGCTTTTATTAATAAGGTGAAACTGGCCAGCCATCTGGCGAATGTCGGCGATGCAAAAACGCTGGTGCTGCATCCGGCTTCCACCAGTCATCAGCAGATGACCGATGAAGCGCAGCAGGCCGCCGGGGTGACGCCGGAATTTGTGCGTGTCGCGGTGGGGCTAGAGCATATAGATGATATAATTGCCGATTTTGATCAGGCATTATCAGGGGAATAGTATGCAATATTATAAAGATAATTCGTATTCGATCGGTAACACACCGCTGGTAAAATTGAATAAAGTTGCCGGCGGGAAAGCACTGGTGCTGGGCAAGGTTGAGGGGCGCAATCCGGCGTTTTCGGTTAAGTGCCGGATCGGTGCGGCCATGATCTGGGATGCGGAGGAGCGCGGGGCGTTGAAGCCGGGTATGGAGATAATTGAACCGACCAGTGGTAATACCGGGATCGCGCTGGCCTTTACCGGGGCCGCCCGCGGCTATAAGGTCACTTTGACAATGCCTGAAACCATGAGCCTCGAGCGGCGCAAGGTATTGCGTGCTTTTGGTGCCAGTCTGGAACTGACCGAAGGCCACAAGGGTATGCCCGGAGCCATTAAGCGTGCCGAGGAAATGCTGGCGGAGAATCCCGGCAGATATTTCATGCCGCAGCAGTTTAATAATCCGGCTAATCCGGCGATTCACGAAAAGACCACCGGACCGGAATTGTGGGAGGCCACCGACGGCAAAATGGATGTGCTGGTGGCCGGTGTGGGAACCGGCGGAACCATTACCGGGGTGTCGCGCTATTTCAAGAAGACGCGCGGCAAAGCCATTACTTCAGTTGCGGTTGAACCGTCAAACAGTCCGGTAATCACTCAGAAGCTGAACGGCGAAGAACTCAAGCCGGGACCGCATGTGATTCAGGGGATCGGCGCTGGTTTTATCCCGGAAGTGCTGGATTTGTCGCTGATCGACCGTGTTGAGCAGGTCAGCAACGAGGATGCGCTTGAAATGGGGCGCCGGATTGCTTTGGAAGAGGGTTTGCTGGTGGGGATTTCCTGCGGCGCGGCGGTTGTTGTGGCGGCACGGTTGGCGAATGAGCCGGAGTTTGCCGGGAAGAATATTGTGGTAATTCTGCCCGATGCCGGCGAGCGCTATCTTTCATCGATGTTGTTCGAGGGACTTGTGTAAAAGAGCAATGTACCACAGGCATTCCTGCCTGTGGGGTAGGGGCGCGGCTTAAGATTTTCGATTAAGCGTAACCGACGAAGTGTGTGGTACAAAGTGCGAGAGAGATTGGCGTGTACGAGTAAGAGTAAGAGAGGGGAACGCATCTGCTCCGTACGCGTTACACGTGCACTCGAATCACATTGGGGATGGCGAAGTCTACTATGACGGAAACAGCCAACAACAGTGTCGGGGTTGTGCAGACCCGGACCATCAGCCTGCCTGTGCCGGCTGGTGGCTGGCGGTTGCACGGGGGCGGGGTGCTGCCGCGCATCGACGTTGCATACGAAACCTATGGCGAGCGTGCGCCCGATAATTCCAACGTCGTTTTTGTCTGCCATGCATTAACCGGTGATGCGCATGCCGCCGGTTATCACGATTCGGAGCAGCCGGAGAACGCCGGCTGGTGGGATAACATGATCGGCCCCGGCAAGGGGATTGATACCCGTTTTTATCACGTTATCTGTGCCAACATTCTAGGCGGCTGCCGGGGAACGACCGGACCGTGTTCGGAAAATCCGCAAACCGGCAAACCGTACGGATCATCATTTCCGCGTATTGCGGTTGAGGATATCGTTGATGTGCACATTGCGTTGTTGCGGCATCTGGGCATAGAGAAGGTGGCGGCGGTGGCGGGGGGGTCATTTGGCGGAATGCAGGTGCTGGACTGGGCTATTCGCCATCCGGAAACCGCCGAACACTGCCTGTGCATTGCTTCGGCCGCGAGTCTTGCTACCCAGGCGCTGGCTTTTGATATTGTCGGGCGTCAGGCACTGACCGGAGATGATAACTGGCAAAGCGGCGACTATTATGACAGTGGAAGTTTTCCGGAAAAAGGGTTGGCGTTGGCAAGACGGATCGGGCACATAACCTACCTTTCGCCTGAAATGATGCACCGCAAATTCGGCCGGGAAAGACGCCCGGTTGTGCAGGATGCAACGCAAACTGAAGCCACCCACACCAGCCTTTTCGAGGTAGAGAGCTATCTGGATTATCAGGGACGTAAATTTGTTGAACGGTTCGATGCCAACTCGTATTTGCAGATCACCTGCGCAATGGATGAATTTGATCTTACCGCCCGTTACGGCAGTCTTGCCAAAGCGTTTGAGCCGATCCGCGCACGTATGCTGATAGTGGCGCTCAGTGATGACTGGCTGTTTCCGCCTGAACAGTCCGAGGCGCTTGCCAATGCGCTGCTCAGCACCGGTAAGAATGTTTCATATTGCCGGCTGGAGGCGCCGCACGGGCACGATGCCTTTCTGGTGGATGTGGCGCACCTGACGGAAGTAATCCGCGCCTTTATGCCGTGGGTGCATTGTTCCGGCTGCGGGACAGAAGTTTCTGCCGCCGGCAGCGCGCCGACGGATGAGGCGCAGGTCTGCTGTGTTAATCAGGCAGTTGCTCCGGAGCGGCTGGCCGAGTACCGCAAAATTGCCGCGATGGTCACGCCCGGCAGCCGGGTTATTGATCTGGGCTGCGGTGACGGTGGGTTGCTCTCTGTGCTGGAAAGTGAATGCGGCATATCGGGGTTCGGGGTGGATATCGCTCTGGATCATATTGTCACGGTGATGGATAAAGGCCACGATGTTTTTCAGTCCGATATCGACCATGGACTTTCAATGATTCCTGACAGTGCCTATGATGTGGCGATTTTGAGCGAGACGATGCAGGTGGTGCATCGGCCGCGGGCGGTGTTGCGGGACATGCTGCGTGTGGCCCGGCAGGGCATCGTCAGCTTTCCCAATTTCGGCCGGGTGACCAACCGTCTGCACCTGCTGCTGCGCGGCAGAATGCCGGTCGGTCGTGCGTTGCCGTATCAATGGTATGAAACCCCCAATATCCACCTTTTTACGTTTCGTGATTTTTGTGAGTTGTGCAGGCGCGATGAAATTCGTATTCTGGAAACAGTTGCACTCTCGCATGACTGTTGTGGTCGCTGGCTGGCGGCGGCAGGCTTGCGGAATCTTGGTGCAGACCGTATCATCGCACGGGTTGCCCGCAAAAATTGAAATGGGAGTTTGTGATGGCATTGAGCAGTGAAATTGAAGCAGCAATGCAGGGTTCGCTTGAGCGGCTTGCATCCTGCTGGCAGTGCCCGATTAGCGCCAACACCAGCCGTCGCGGCAATCTGGCCGGGCAGCAGGCCGTTCACAAGGTGTTGCATAATCTTATCTCGATTCTGTTTCCGGGCTGTCATGGTGACCAGCCGGTGTCTGAGGAGGGTTTGAGTCAATGTGTGCCGACTTTGCTCAGATCAACGCTTGAGCCGCTGCAGGAGCAGGTGCGGCGTGCTTTCGAATATGAGTGCGGCCGGCATCCCTGTCCCGAAGACTGCTGTGAATGCGCGATCCAGTCTGGGCGAGCGGTTGCCGCATTTGTTGGTGAGCTTCCGCAAATACAGAATGTATTGCAGGCTGATATAGTTGCGGCCTACGAAGGTGACCCGGCGGCAAAATCGACGATGGAAGTTGTTATGAGCTATCCGGGGGTCTATGCGATAATTGTCCATCGTCTGGCGCACGAGTTGTACCGGGCGGATGTGCCGCTGATTCCGCGCATTATGTCGGAATATGCCCATTCGCAGACCGGTATTGATATTCATCCCGGCGCGACAATTGGCGGCGGATTCTTTATTGATCACGGTACCGGTGTGGTGATCGGTGAGACCTGTGTAATTGGTCGTAACGTAAAGATTTATCAGGGAGTCACCCTCGGTGCGCTCAGTTTCAAGAAGGATGAGGAAGGCCGGTTGGTAAAGGGGATTAAGCGTCATCCGGATGTTGGAGAGAATACCGTTATTTATGCCGGTGCCACTATTCTTGGCGGTGAAACGGTTATCGGAGCCAATTCAGTTATTGGTGGTAATGTCTGGCTGACGCATTCGGTGCCGCCGGGGGCGAAAGTTTACAATCAGCAGCCGAAACCGCTTATCCGCGAATCAGATGGACGCTGGAAAGTGGCTGACGGTCCCTGGAATGATGTCGGTGCGGGAATCTGATAGGGGAGAGATTAGACAGCAGACTGCAGACAGCAGACTGCAGACCGCAGACAGAAGACTGAAGACTGAAGACTGCAGACCGCAGACTGCAGACCGCAGACTGAAGACTGAAGACAGAAGACCGCAGACAGAAGATG
>PXDI01000276.1 GCA_003565095.1 PVC group bacterium
AGGCCGAGGCACACCGCTGCGGCCAATGACACATTCAGAATTATTTTAAACAGCCTGTTTTTTTTCTTGCTCATTTTCTTCTCCTGATTGCGTTTGTCTATTTTATTGAGCCGGCCGGGCATCGATCCGGCGGGTGTCTAATCCTCGTTTAGTAATTTCAACTACTTCCCAGCGGAAAATGATGTTTCTTTCGGTTATCTGGATAATCTGTCCGGTTTCGGCAATGCCGAAACCGTCAATCATGGCGATATATCCACCGTCAAGAGTGGTGGTGATGCCGCGCACCCTGAGGCGCGGCCATTCGGTTTCGTCCTTTTCTATTACCGGCGGAGCATCATCATCGGGTGTAGATGGGGTATGCGGAACATCTGCAACTTCGGCTTCCGGTTCCGGAGGGGTGTAGCCGACCGGCCAGAACGGGTCGCGGCCTTGTATAAGAAGCTGCGGCTCGCCCTGTTCCTCAGCATTTTCTGCGGCGATACAATTCCAGCCCGTTGCGGCATTGCACAATAAAATTATTAAGATAAATCTTTTCATAACAGTTTATGTCTCTGACTGTTTCAGCAGTTCCCGTCTCACATTATCCCTGACCCAGCGGGGCCATGTAACCTGTAAACTGAAAAGGTGTCTGGCCGGCGTTGCCGGTTGCGGGGTTATCGTCAGTCCCGTGATACAGACATAGGGGTTCGACTCTTCGACTGTTTTCAGAAAACGCGCCAGATCTTCAAGCGAGCCGTGTAGCGCCACCTGGATGGAATAGGCGCCAAAAGCATTCGGCTGGGAGCGGGCGGGGGAGTTTGGCAGGGTTGATTCGCCGGTTTGGCGTATAGATTCAAGCTCAACTCCGGCTTCCCGTGCATTGGCTTCAATGATTTCCTGGGCGACCAGCAGAAAATTTCCGCCCAACGCCGGTACAATGACATACTCCTGTGTCTGGGTTATGACTTCCTTTGCCAGGGAAATGGCTGTGTCTCGGCTGGTGCGCAGCATGCGGGTCTTGCTTTCAGCGGTTTCAAGCTGCTCTCTGAGCTCAACAATGCGCTGTGCACGTGCCGCCCGTCTGGCAATCCCCGGCATTATTACGAACTGTACGAGGCTGTAACCAACCGCCGCCAGCACAATGATTCCAAGAATAATATACTGGGTCCGTTCTTTTGGATCATCAGGCAGCTTCATTCGATCGGCCTTTCCCTATAGGTTAGTTCCAATCGGAAAATACGGTCGTGGCGCTGGGCATCCGGCGTGGCATCCGCCCGGAAATCCATAATCTGAACCCGTGTGATTTCGGGTTGTTCTTCAAGTTTACGCAAGAGGGTCTGCACATGCGCTTCCGCGTCTTCACCGGAGGTTTTGCCATCCAGTGTGACGCTGAACATGCGCACCGGCCTGCCGCGCTGCATTGAATGACTCATGCGGAAGCCGGTCAACTGGATGTCATCCGGTGTGATTTCCGCCAGTTTTATGATTTGTTTATGCCAGTTTATCCGCGATTTGCGCCAACCTTCAAACTCATTGTTGACATCGCGGGTTTTTACCAGCTCCGTCTGCCACTTATCTGCTTCCGCGACAAGCGGCTGCTCGGTCTGCCATTTGCTCTCAAGATTGGCCACAACCCGCCCCTGCTGGGTAGCCCGCAATATCGCGAAAAGAACGATCACCACCAGGATTGCCGGCCCGATAACCATGCCCATGCGTTTCAGGGCTTTCAGGTCCAGCAAACTGGCACTGCGCTGTTCTGATTCAAGAATTAGATCTATTCTTAAGTTCATGCCAAATCTTCAAACATTCCTAAAACGGCCCCGGTTGCTGCTGAAAACCGCCATTCCTGTCCCTGTAACTCTTCAGGAATAGCACCCTCCGTCACTTCCAATCCTTCAAAAGGATTCCATGAGTCCAGTTCGACCCCCAGTCCGGAGCGTACCACGTCCAGTGAATCACGAGATTTTACCAGTGATCCGGCTGTATATAGTTTCTTTACGTGGCAATTTTCCCGGCGTTCAACAAAATCGCGTGACACTACCATTTGCTTTACGATCGGTCCGATAACATCATTAACCGCCTGTGATATATCGAAAGCGCCGTCACTGATGATCCCCTGGGCGGTTTCGTGATCTACCCCAAGAGTTGACTGCACTTTTCTCACTACGTCCGCGGCACCCACATCGAACCGCCGGAACAGGGCAAGATTGCCGCGGTTGAAAATGGCAAAAGAGGTCCGGTTCGGGCCGAAGTCCATAACGGCGGAAGCGTCGGATTCAATTTCGGGCAACGGGCTATGCAGAAAACTGGACATGGTAGCCAGGCCGGCAATTTCTATAGCGAAAGGTGCCGGCAGCCCTGCCGGCAGCATCGCGCAGGCCATTTCTAGCTCTGTGTTTGGAACCGCCACACCCATTACGCGCGATTCCTGTTTGCCGTGACCTTCCGTTATTACCTTATATCCGATACGGTAATCGTCAACGTTTTCGATACCAAGACTTTCCACCAGTTTATCAATGCCACCGTCATCGAATGCTCCGGGAAAACTAAGCAGTTTGACGATGGCCCCGTCGGCCGGAACGGTTAGGCAGGCATATTTGGCTTTCAATTGTGGCGGTAGTACTAATGGCTGCGGGGGGGGCGTTTCCGGCGGAAAGGGGTGGTCCGGGAAAATGCCGACACCGGTTACAACATTGTGATCATTGTTTTTCTTGATGCGGACAACTTGTGCTCCGCCTGATGATAAATCAATCCCCACCACATCCTGTGGTCGCTTTTTAAAACGATCAGCTATGTCATTGAGATTCATTTATTTATTCGCCAAGCGCTCGCAACAGAAACAGCACTAATAATACTACCACGACAACAACAGTAACTCCGATTGCGGCAACGACTCCGGTTGAGCGGTCTTTTTTTACACCAAAAGATGCGTTGGCCGCTCCGCCGGTGGAATGGGGCTGGACCGGACCGAGTTTGGTGGTGAGCTGGGTTGCTTCTTCATGATGCGGAATCGGGTCAACCGGATCAACGTCTTTACCGTCAAAAAGCAGCTCAATGGCACCGGTCTGTATTATGTCCTGTGGACTGAGACGGTATTCTTTCACACGCACTTTATTTAATAATGTGCCGTTAGTCGAATCCATGTCCTGCAAGGTGAATTTGCGGCCTTCCCGCAGAATGCAGCAATGATGCCCGGAAACCGATGGGTCATCAATATGAACAACATTATCCGAGGCCCGCCCGATAATTATTTTATCACGGTCAATTTCAATGCGCTCGCCTTTGCGCTCGCCTGAAAGGATTTTGAGATACGCCATAAATGCTCTCCACTACATTATTGCCAGAAAATTGCCATATTTGTAATACGGTGTCAACATAACATAAACAAATTATTCAATTAGACGGTTGTCATAGAAAGTCCATGCCGGTTTACCTGTGAGCCGGATTCCTGCATACGGCATGTTGGATGATTTTGAAACTATCCGGTTTTTGCTTACAGTCCATACTGTGCCGGGATTGAATGCTGTAAGTATGGCCGGCTGCCCCGGCTGCAGGGATGCCGGGGCAATGCCGATTACCTGTGCCGGATTTACGGTCCACGCCCGCACCCAGTCCAAAAGTGTCATTGTGCCGTCGCTGACCAGCACGGTGTAAGTGATGCCGATGGCGGTTTCCAGTCCGGTAATGCCGAAAGGTGCCGCCAGCATGCCGCGTGATTTTGCTTGTGATGTATGCGGGGCATGATCGGTTGCCAGAACATTGATGATTCCGGAAGTTACCGCTTCACGCAGAGCCGTCCGGTCTGCGGCTGAACGTAACGGGGGATTCATTTTGTAGTCAGGGTCGGCCGGATCAACATCATCTTCGCACAACAGCAAATGGTGCGGTGTGACTTCCCCTGAGACCGGCAGTCCCTCCTGTCTGGCTGCGGCCAGCAGATGCACCGCCTCTTTGGTGGAAACATGCTGGATATGGAGGCGGCAGCCGGTTTTGCGGCAAAGGGCGATGTCTCTTTCGACAATTTTGTATTCCGCCTCTGACGGGATGCCCGGAACATTGGCGGATTTTGCAACGCGGCCGTCATGCAGCGCTCCCGCTCCGGCGATGGCGGGGTCGAGTGCGTGATCCATGACGGTGCAGTCGAGGCGGGCCGCCTCTTTCATGGCCTGTTCCATAACTTTATCTGCGGGCACGGTGCTGCCATCGTCGGTGAAAGCAATCGCGCCGGCAGCCCGCATTGCTTCAAGATCCGCCACTTGTCCGCCCGCCCGTCCTTGTGTTAAACAGCCCGCCGGCAGTATCTCAACCATTCCCGCCGCCTTCGCCTTATTAATTGTGGCAGTGATCATTTCGGCGGAATCCAGTGGCGGTGTGGTGTTCGGCATCATTACCACCCTTGTAAAACCGCCTTTCGCGGCCGCGGCACAACCGCTGGCGATTGATTCCGCCTCTTCTCCCCCCGGCTCCCGGAAATGAACATGGATATCAATGAATCCCGGTGCTACACATAATCCGCCTGCGTCAATAATTACTGTTCCCTGAGCTGTTTCCCCGGGCACCTGCGCAATGCGGCCGTTCTCGATATAAAGGCTGCCGATGGTGTCACTGCCGTTGACCGGATCAAGCAGCCGCGCATTCCTGATTAAGTATCGATTGTTCATGCATATACCCTAACAACATGTAAACTGTCGCGCAACTGATTTGAACGCCGCTTTACACGGCCGATGCTTTAGCATAGGTTACAGTTGTTTGCATATAGAGTTCTGCAAAATTAGGGGTACGGGGTACGGGATACGGGAGAAGAAAGACTGAAGACCAGAAAAACTTTGTCGCGAGCTTTGTCGCGAGCTTTGTCGAAAGGAGACCGGCATGATTAAAATCGGGTATTCGTCAGCGGATATAACTCCTGACCGCGATGCTGCATTAATCGGTTATGAGTTCCGGCGGTCAGAGCTTCCGGCGGGGAATGCGGGGGTTTTGGATCCCTTGAACCTGAAAGCTTTTGTTCTTGATTCACCCGCGGGGCCCGCGGTGCTGGTTGCGCTGGACCTTTGCATTATTGAACCGGATTTAGCCCGGCACTGGCGTAAAATCGCGGCAGAAGCGGCCGGTACAGTCCCTGAAAAGGTTATTATTTCATGTTCACACACACATTCCGGACCTTTTCCGCGCATGGGAAAAGGTGGTGATAAAGCTTCGATCGGAAAGTCTTCGAACCGTGTGGTGACCGAAGCGGAAGCATGTGCTGAATATACCGTCCGGGTGGAGACCACGCTAAAAGGTACAGTTGCTGCCGCTGCCGGTTTGCTGCTGCCATACAGCATTTCATGGAATCAGGCACCGTTGGGGCTGGGATATAACCGCCGGGTAATTTCTCCCGCCGGTCTGCGTCAATGCTGGAATCCACAGGAACAGCACGACCTGATGCCCGGGCCATCGCCTGATCCGCAGTTTACTCTGCTGGTGGCGCGTCAATTAAACGGCCCGCGCGAAATCATTCTATGGGGACATGGTGCGCATCCGGTTGTTCTGGGAAAAACCAGTCGCATGCTAAGTGCGGACTGGCCGGGCTGCGCCTGCCGTATGCTGGAAGCAGGGCACCCGTACCGGTATACCGGTTTCTTTCTGGGCGCATGCGGTAATATTCATCCCTGGATTGCCACCCAGGACAATGCCGCCGGTGTCGGAGTGGTGGGCGGCTGTGCGGCCGCATTTGCAGAACTGATTGTTCATGGTGCGTTTCCCATGGGGGAAACGGAAGCCACCATAGAAACGGCGGCTGATACAATTACGCTTGGGGGTGTTGAGCTGGATCTGGCTGTGTGGCGCTGGGGTGGTCTCTGGATTGCCGCAGTTCCGGTGGAGTTGTTTGCCGAGCTGGGCGCCGCGTTGCGTAAGCAGTTCGATGCGCCGCTCTTTCTGATTTCCAATGCAAATGGCTGGACCGGCTATTGGCCGCATGCTGCGGCATTTGCGGAGGGTGGCTATGAAATAGATGCGGCACGTGCAATGGGCCGCAACCCCGGTGACGGGGAGAAACTGATTGAGGCGGTTGTTACACTTGCTCAAATAATTAAGGATGCATAGTACTTATGAAGACGTTGTGGTGTGCCATATTTTATGCAGTATGTTTTTCGGGTGTTGTATTGCAAACGTCGGTTCAGGCAGATCTGCTTATATCGGATTTTTCACGCGATGTTCCCGGTGATTACAACAATGCGGTAATGTCTTTAAGGTTTGAGCAGATTCGTCCGGTCGGCACCGGTGCAGGGGATGTGGTGGTGCAACTGCACCGCTTGAACGGTCAATGGATTACTGACCGCGGAATGACTGCCGCGGCAAACTATAATGAACGCAGCCGGAATGAAGTACGGGATGTGGTGGTTGTGCAGGACGGTCTGTCGGTTACCGGCCGGCTGACAGTGGTTATCGGGCCTGACGGCGCCCGCCGCGGAAGAGCGCATTTTCCTACGCCGGCAGATGAATTCAGTATCGATTTTGCTGTTAACGTAGAGCTCGGCAGTTTCGCCGGCTGGCGGCCGGATGCTGAAGCGTTTATGCCGTTCTGGCGTAAGGATACCCCGGTTTATTCCGGCGCGCAGGTCAGCGGGACATACCGTTCAGCCGCGAGATATGCCGGGGCGGAGCCGCAGGCGCGTGAGGGGGATATCAGCGGAGCATTGAATCACCGGCCGACGGCGGACGCATGGGGCTGTCACGGCTATATGCGGCTGGAGCCGCTTAATCCGGGAATCAAGGCTGTTGCCGCCACCGCACCTTCAAGAACTGATTCCGGCTATACGGCATGGCTGGTAAGAAACTTTAGCGAACCGCAGGATTGGAGTTCCTTTCACGGCATTGAAATAGTGACAGACGTTCCGGCTGGAGCTGAGCCTCTGCCGTATCCGCTGGTGGTGTCGGTGCGTGCGGGTGATTCCTGGTATGAATGCCGCCCTGCTGCGGGTGCCGGACCGGGGCGCAAGGCTTGGCTCATAGATTTTGAGCGTTTTGAAACCGGCTGGCGGCAGCCGGACTGGTCGAGTGTACGCACCTTGCAAATCGGGGTTGATGTCTGGAGAGGCGCCGGCGAGATCAGCTTCGAATTGCACGCAGTGCGATTAACCCGCGATATAGACCGTTTTACCCGTGCGCCGAGGGTTGAGCATGTTGCCGCAACACTCGATCCCGGAATGGTGCTGTCATTCAACGGGGTTGATGAGGTGCCGAAAGGTCTGTTTGGAATGCACGATGTTAACGGGCAGCGGATTGATTCGCGGGATGATCGTGACCCGGTTGACTATATGCGTGAAATACGGCCCGGCTTTCTGCGTCCCTTGACCCATGTTCAGTTCGGTCCGCAGCGGCGCGGTGCTGAACGTCCGGCATCCGGGCAGGAAGTCACCAGTCTGTTTGTTGAAAGGGCGGCAGCGGGAGACGCGCTGGATAATGTCATGTGGTGTCATACGACTGATTTGTGGGCGCGTCCGCCGTGGATGCAGGAAGGGCTTGAAACAAGTTCCGCCGCGGTTTCAAGTTTCTACGCAAGACTGGCGGAACAGGCGTGGAGACCGGGTGCCGAATCGAATGTCTTGCGGCGCTTTGAATTCTGGAATGAACCGTTCATGTGGGGGCGGCATATTAATATGGGCTTCAGGCGCGATCCTGCACACCGTGAATGGAACGATCCAACGCAGTATGGAACATATCCGGGGCAGCTTGGTTCAGATGCATGGTCAGAACTTTTTATTGCGGCGCGCACCGCCGCGCGTGCGGTAAATCCGCATATTGAGCTGGGCGGTCCTTCTTCTCCGGCGCTGTGGGGGGATCACTACGGGGTGTTGACCAATTATGTGGCGCGTATATTGGAAAAAAGCGGACATGAACTGGACTTTTTTACGGAGCATCATTATGGCGGTGATCCGCGGGCTTCGGCGGCTTCCTACGAGGTGCTGGCGGCATGGACCCGGTTGCATCTTGACCGGGTCATTCCGGTTTACAATACGGAGGCCAATGCGCATCTCGGCGGCGGGGCGGCCCTGCGCGCCGCTTATAACATCGGGGACATCTTTGCTTGTGCGACAGTTGTGCCCGATAAGAATCCCGGCCGTGCGCTGCATGCCATGTGGAGCGGATTTCTCAATAATGCCGGAGAGGAGCACGCTTATCGCTGGATGGCGCCTTTACGCGGCAGGCGGCTGCTGGCGGAAAGCGCTGACAATGAGCTGATGATGCTGGCGGTCACCCCGGAGGCCGGCCGCTGGTATCTGGCGGTTTTCAATCTTGCGCACCGTCCGCGTGTAGTTACCGCTCCGTGGCCCGAGGGGTTTGCTGTCGCCGGCATAGAATATATTGAGGCCGGTATATTAACCGCCGTGACCGCGCTGGAAACTGATTTTGATGACGGACAAACAGACACCGGTGTGCAGGTGCAACGCTATAAGGCAGATACATTAATTCCGCGTGACGGGCAGTTGGCGCTTGATTTGGCGGGCAGAACGGGTATAAGAATCCGCTTTCTTAAGGAAGGCTATCTGCCTGAAGGTGAAGTGCGGCGGACGCAGGTTTTTTCTGATCTGGTCTGCCGGCGGCTTGAGCCCGGACAGGGATTGCCGGTAAAGCTGCTGGATGATGTCAGTGTGCCGGAACAAGGCTGGTCGGCGGCATTTGTACGTGTTGTTTCCAGCGGTGTACAGCAAGGTGTTGCGCAGGTTGTGGTTGGCGAGCAAGCGGTGCCGCTGCCGCCGTCAAGCGGTAATGAGGGCGAAGCTATTGTGCACGATATCCGTTTGCCGAAAGCATTAACTGCGCTGCCGGACCGGATGGAAATTAACGTTTCAGATGCCTCCGGGGTGCTGCCTTTTGATATTATGAAGCTCTCAATCATTGTGGAGGAGACTGTGGAAAAATGAAAAACAAGCTGATAGACCTTGTATTAATTGCCGCGTTTGTCGTGTGTGCTGTTGTGATTTTCAGGATGCAGTATCGTCCGGTCGTGGGAGTGGTGGACATGCCGCGGCTGGTGCGTGAAACCGGTTTACGAGAGAGTATTGAAACCCGTATGTCTGCGGCGGAAAGGGAGCTTCTGGAAACCGCCCGTCGCCGTGAAGGTGAATACACGGCTAACCGCCGAACGCTGACAGCGGAAGAAAATCGCGATGAAGAGGCATTGGCGCGGTTGGATCGCGCTTTCCAGCAGGATGTCAGACAACTTCAAGAGACAGTCGCTGCGAGGCGTCAGGCGGTTAATGCTGTTTTACGCCGCTACGTCCAGCCTGCCGCGGCACAAATTGCCCGCCGCCGCAGATTGCACATTGTCCTTGATGCGTCGGCAAATACTTTGTATGTCACGCGTCAGGCGGATCTGACAGATGAGCTGGTTCCGCTGTTGCGGGCCGCTCAAGTGGCGGTCTTGGATGATATTGAGAAAGTTATCACCGGGGAATAGGGAATCTTCTTAAGAAAGATGATACGGAAAAGCGTGTATGTCGATATGAGTGTAAGAGTAAGTGTACGAGTAAATGAGGATGCGGAGTCCGTACTCGTACACGCAAATCTCTTGGGTTGCGGATGAAATCTGCGTTAGAAAATAAGGAGTTATGATGTCCGTTTGTAAAAACGTAGTTCCACGTATCCCGCATATGTTGCACGGGGGTGATTATAATCCTGACCAATGGCTGGATCGGCCGGATGTGCTTGCTGAGGATCTGCGGTTAATGAAAGCGGCCGGTTGCAATGTGGTCAGTCTCGGCATTTTTGCCTGGACTGCGCTCGAACCGCAAGAGGGGGTATACCGCTTTGAGTGGCTTGAAGATGTGATGACACGCCTGTTTGAGAACGGTGTCTATACAATTCTGGCCACACCCAGCGGGGCGCGTCCGGCCTGGATGGCGCAGCAATATCCGGAGGTTTTGCGCTGCGGCCCCGACGGCCGGCGCGCCGCATATGGCTCCCGCCATAATCATTGCCCGTCCTCGCCGGTTTACCGCGAAAAAACCACGGCAATCAACCGCCGGCTGGCGGAACGCTTTGGCAGGCATCCCGGTCTGGCTTTATGGCATGTTTCAAATGAGTATTCGGGTGAATGCTTTTGTCCGTTGTGCATCGCGGCTTTTCAGCAATGGTTGCAGGAGCGCTACGGCACGCTCGAAGTGTTGAACAGCAAGTGGTGGACAGCATTTTGGAGTCATACCTATACCGACTGGTCGCAGATCGTCCCGCCGGATAAATGTGTTAATGCGCTTTCTCTGAACTGGAAACGCTGGGTAACGCATCAGACCGTTGACTTCATGCAGAATGAAATTCTGCCGCTGCGTGAAATTACGCCGGAAATTCCCGTTACCACCAATCTGATGGGAACATTCCCGGGACTTGATTACCATAAGTTTGTTCCGGTTTGCGATGTGATGAGCTGGGATGCCTATCCCGCATATCACGACCGCCCTGAAGATGTTTCCCTGGCTGTGCAGTTTTCCTTTACTCACGATATCTTTCGCGCTTTTAAGCAAGGCAAGCCGTGGTTGCTGATGGAAAGCTCACCAAGCGCGACTAACTGGATGCCGGTCGGAAAACTTAAACGTCCGGGAGTCCACCGGCTGACTTCGCTGCAGGCGCTGGCACACGGGGCTGATTCTGTGCAATACTTTCAATGGCGCGCCGGGCGCGGCGCGCATGAAAAATTTCATGGTGCGGTTGTTACTCACGATGGCAGCGGACATACAAGAGTATTTAGAGATGTAGCGGAGCTTGGGCAAACCCTCGGCCAGCTCGATGCGCTGGTTGGTACATCAATCAAACCGGCTGTCGCCGTGATTTACGACTGGGAAAACCGCTGGGCGATTGATGAGTCCAGCGGACCGCGCCGTGAACGTAAAGATTATTTAGAAACTTGTGTGTCGCATTACCTCCCCTTCTGGCAGCGCGGAATCCCGGTGGATGTTGTTTCGATGGATGCAGATATCAGCAACTATTCACTGGTAATTGCTCCGATGCTTTACATGGTCAAGCCGGGAGTGACGCAAAGGCTTGAGGAATTTGTAAAAAACGGCGGTAATTTAGTTGCAACTTACTGGAGCGGAATCGTTGATGAAGATGACTGCTGCTATCTGGGGGGGCGCCCTGGACCGTTGCGTAAACTGCTTGGCATCTGGTCAGAAGAAATTGATGTCCTTTATGATGACGAAGCTGTTCCGGTAAAGTTTGGCGCTATATTGAGTAAGGAATATCATGGCCGGATTTTCTGCGACCTGATTCATGCCGAAGCCGCACAGGTTCTGGGGGAATATACCGGTGAGTTTTATGCCGGACGACCGGCCTTGACAGTAAACCGGTTTGGCGCTGGACGCGCGTTCTATCAGGCTTTCCGCGGGGATGATGCGTTTCTTGATGAGTTCTATGGCGCATTAGCTGCCGAGTTGAAGATAAGTGGTCCGCTTGGTACGTCACGGCTGCCTGCAGGGGTTACTTTGCAGTACCGCGGTGATGCAAAGCATAACTATGTTTTTGCACTGAATTTTTCGGCGGAAGAATGTTCGGTGCCGTTGGATGGGATTAATTTACAGGATGTTGAAAGCGGCGAATGCGTCAGTGGTGAATTACTGCTGACCGGCCACGGATCACGGATTTTGCAGGTAAACGGATGAGGGCGGGGGCTTATTAAGTTCGGGGGGGTAAAAAGCGTCCGCCGACCTTGGTCGGCGGACAAGGGAATTTCAATGACGGTATGTGTTACAAATAATATTTGAGCCCGAATAGAGCAATAGCTGTGAGAAACAACTCGATTACTCAAACCGGGCTCTTGGCGCATTTGTTTATTGGTTATTTTAATTATTCCGCTCGCCGACCAAGGTCGTCGAGCGGTAAAAAACAGGAGTAAAAGATGAAAAAGAAAGTCAGTGGTAAAACGGTAAAAAAGAGCATTGATTACAAGCAGATGAAAGGCGACAGCCGTTGGTTTGTACGCGACCGTTTCGGTATGTTTATCCATTGGGGACTGTACGCGATGGCGGCGCGGCATGAGTGGGTCAAGAAGCGCGAGCAGATCTGCGATGCTGACTATGAAGTTTATTTCAAACATTTTGACCCTGATCTCTACGATCCGCGCGAGTGGGCCCGCCTGGCGCGCAAGGCCGGGATGAAATACTTTGTGGTGACCGCCAAGCATCATGAAGGTTTCTGTCTGTGGAATTCAAAATATACCGGTTATAAATCAACAAAAACCCCGTATGGTAAAGACCTGCTGGCTCCGATGGTGAAAGCCTTTCGTGAAGAGGGTTTGCGGGTCGGGTTTTATTATTCGCTGCTGGACTGGCATCATCCGGATTTCACCGTGGATAGCTGTCACCCTATGCAGCACAACCAGGCCGAGCGCGCCAAAAACAGCAAGCGTGATGTGCGGAAATATGCCGCGTATATGCGTAATCAGGTGCGTGAACTATTGACCGGATTCGGTCAGATCGATCTGCTGTGGTTCGACTTTTCATATCCCGGAGAAGACGGCAAGGGGCATCTTGAATGGGAATCAGAGAAGCTGATCAAGTTGGTGCGTAAGTTGCAGCCGGATATTCTGGTTGATAACCGGCTGGATCTGCCGGGGGTGGGGGATTTCATTACCCCTGAGCAATGGCAGCCGCCGGCCGGGATGACTGATGAGAAAGGAAAGCCGGTTGTATGGGAGGCATGCCAGACTTTCAGCGGCTCATGGGGTTATCACCGCGATGAAATGACGTGGAAAAGCGTGCCGCAATTGCTTGGGATGCTGATCGACGGCGTCAGCAAAGACGGCAATCTTTTGTTAAATGTAGGTCCGACCGCCCGAGGCGAGTTTGATTACCGCGCCCGTGAACGGCTTGAGGGGATTGGTGAGTGGATGCGGCGGCACAGCCGCTCAATTTATGGCTGCGGTCCTGCGCCGGACGGGCTGGAGCCGCCGCCGGACTGTCGTTATACGTACAATCCGGCAACGCGCAGACTTTATCTACATGTGCTGGCCTGGCCGTTTGGTACCATCTACTGCCCGGGCCTTGAAGGACGCTTTGAGTATGCGCAGTTTCTGCACGATGGCAGCGAAGTGCGTTTCTCCGCACCGGGGGAGGCGGCCTGGGCCGGGCTTGGCAGTGATAAGTTCAAGAAAATGATGGCATTCAACCTGCCGGTCGTAAAACCGCATACCGAAGTGCCGGTTATTGAGATTTTCATGAAGTAGCAATCGACGGTCTATGGAGCATAAAGAAAAATTCTGGATGTACCGCCGTTCGGCAAGGACGCAGTTTATGCGTTCAAAATACGGGCGTATTTTTGTGCTGGGATGTCTTCTGCTCATTGCCGGTATCAGCGTAATCGGATTGCTGGCATACCGCGACTATCCCGGCTGGCAGGATGTTTTCAGCATGAGCGTGGCGCATATGGTCGCCGGGAAGGGGGTCAGTGTTGTGCAGGGGTTGGCGCTCGGACTGCATCCGGTCGTTATTCTTATGCTTGCAACATACAGTGATATTGTCCTGATGCTGATAAGTTATCCTTTGCTTATCTTTACCTATCTGCATTTTTTTGAAAGCAGGCTTTTTCAGAAACATATGCAGCCCGTATTTGATTCTGCCCGCAAACGAATTGACCGGATCGGCCGCTTCAAGATAGTCGGTGTGTTTATGTTTGTTTGGCTGCCGCTTTGGATGACCGGTATTATGGTTGGCAGTATTCTGGGGTTTCTGCTGGGGTTACGTACCTGGGTAACACTGTCCGCTGCCGGCCTGGGAACCTTTACATCAATTCTGTGCTGGCTGCTGTTTTCCCAGCAGATTCTGACGGCGGTTGCCTGGGTGGACGACCGCTGGGTGGCGGCGGTTGTGGCGGTTTTAATCGTTTGTGTATTTGTCTGGCGATGGATCAGAAATCATCGCATAAGAAAGAAGGCGTAATGCTGATAAATGTCGAGAAACTGGTTTTTCCTGGTAGAGCTCTTGCACGCAGTGACGGAAAAGTAATCTTTGTGGACGGATTGCTGCCGGGTGAATCCGCTGAAGTCGAGCTTGTACGGGAGTATGCCCGGCACAGTGAAGCCCGCTTGATCCGTATAGTTGAGCCTTCAGATGAACGCATCGAACCGGCCTGTCCATATGCCGGCAGGTGCCCCGGGTGTGTTTATCAGCATCTGGCATATCCCGGCGAAGTGCATGCCAAGCATGCGCAGTTTGTCAACGTGCTGGAGCACAAACTCAAAATATCTGTTGAGTCTTTTGTGCAGCCGCCCGTGGCCGCTCCGGAACCTTTGGGCTACCGCTCAAGGATAAGGTTGCATGGCGCCCGGGCTGGTGAAAATGCTGCCGACGATGATTACCTGCTGGGATATCGGATGGCGGATCGCTCAATCATCGATATTGAGCGCTGCGCGCTGGCATGTGCGCCGATAAATCAGGAACTGCTCGCTTTCAGGCGTGATCCACAGTTGATGAAGCAGGTTGCCGGGCATGAACTGCTGCTGCGCTGGACAGAACATGACGGGGTGAAAGCTCTGCTTTCTTCAGATCGCTCTGATAACCGGCAGTGCATGCAGGAAATGACCGCATTAGGCCCGCTGCAGAGCCCTGTGCGCGGTTTTTTTCAGGTGAATCCGGCCGTAGCCGGCCTGTTGACCGGGGAGTTCTCAGGCTTATTGGAAAAAATTCAGTGCGACTGCGCCGTGGATCTTTATTGCGGGGTGGGGGTATTTGCCTTGCTGGCGGCTGATAAAGGCGTCACGCATGTTCTGGGGGTTGATAATGACATAAAGGCTTTGCGTTGTGCAAAAAAGAATGCGGCCGCGCTGGGGTTTAAGCAGGTTGAGTGGTTTGGCGCAAAGGCGGCCGCGGTGGCCGGAGAGGCAATCGCGCCATTGCGGGAAAGCAACGGGCTGCTGGTGGTTGATCCGCCGCGTCGCGGGCTTGAACGCGAAGTGGTGCGCGCTATCTGTCAGACGCTCCCGCCGCATGTTGTGTATGTTTCGTGCTCAGTTGATACGATGGTCAGGGATGCCGCGGAATTGCTGAAAGCCGGCTACAAGATCAATTATGCCCGCATGTTCGATATGTTCCCGCGCACACCGTATTTTGAGACGATGCTCTGGTTTACGCGCTGAAATCCATATCACGCGCGGCTTTGACTTCATCGGGCCGGCAAACCGGTGATGTTACCGGGGCCGCGCGCAATTGATCCGGGTCACTCTGCGCTGTTTCGGCAATCCTTCGCATTGCCGCTATAAAACGGTCAAGCGTTTCCTTGCTTTCCGTTTCCGTCGGTTCAATCATCATCGCCTCTTTGACGATCAATGGGAAGTATACCGTCATGGGATGAAAGCCTTCATCGATCAATGCTTTGGCAATATCCGTGGCATGCACATCATTGGCCATCTGTTTCTTTGCCGACAGCACAAATTCGTGCATGCATGTTTTAGGGTAGGGCAGATCATAAATATCTTTGAGTTTATGCATCAGGTAGTTCGCATTCAGCACCGCGGTCTCGCTGGCTTCTTTGAGTCCTTTTCCGCCCAGCAGCAGAATATAGGCATAGGCTTTCAGGCAAACCGAAAAATTGCCATAGAAAGGCGCGATATAGCCGATGCTGTCAGGGCGGTCGTAATCAAGCTGGTAGGTGTTGTCACTGCGCTTGATCACCCGCGAGACCGGTAGAAACTGTTCAAGGTTTTCACGGACTGCAACCGGTCCGGCCCCCGGTCCGCCGCCGCCGTGCGGAGTGGCAAAGGTTTTATGCAGGTTCATGTGCATTACATCGATGCCGGCATCGCCGGGGCGGAAACGGCCCATGATCGCATTTAAGTTTGCGCCATCATAATAGACCAATGCGTCATGACGATGGGCAATTTCTGCCACGCGTTCGATTTTACTGTTGAAAATTCCCAATGTATTCGGGTTGGTAACCATAATGGCGGCCACTTCGTCGGTGAGCAGTTTTTCGAGCGCGGCAATATCGAGCATGCCGGAGGACTGGCAGGTTGGTACCGGGCGGGTCTCAAAGCCGGCGATGGCGGCGCTGGAAGGGTTGGTGCCGTGAGCTTCGTCCGGAATCAATACAATCTTTTTGCGGTTGCCCTTTTTGCGGTGGTAGGCCGCTACCAGCATCATCCCGGTGAGTTCTCCATGTGCCCCGGCCAGCGGCTGCATGGTGCAGGCGGTCATTCCGGTTATCTCACACAAAAGTTTTTCCAGTTCCCATACCACCCGTAAAGCACCCTGTACCAGCATGCCGCCATGCCGCAATTGCGGCAGAAACGGATGTAAACGTGCAAACCCGTCAATCCCGGCAATTACTTCCAACGCCTTGGGATTATACTTCATGGTACATGAACCCAGCGGGTAGAAGCCATTGTCGACACCGAAGTTTTTGCGCGAGAGCGCTGTGAAATGGCGGATAACATCCAGCTCAGACAATTCGCATAGCTCCGCTGGCTGTTTGCGGCAGTATCCGGCAGGAATTGCGTCAGGTTCCTGAACGTCGCATCCCGGCAGGACAACACCACGCCGGCCTTCCACAGATTTGTCGAAAATCACCATTATTTATGCTCCTGTTTCCCGCAAAATGAACTCCAGCGCTTCGGCAAACAGCCCGATTTCATACTTTGTGCGCTTTTCGGTTACCGCCACCAGCAGATAATTTTCCATGCCGGGATAGAACCTGCCCAGCGGCAGTCCGGGGGCGATGCCGCGTTCAATCAGCCGCCCGGCAACATCACCGGCGTCCAACGGCAGGCGGACCGTGAATTCATTGAAGGTTGGGCTGGATTTCATGACCTCGACGCCGGGTATGCTGTCGAAGCGCCGCCGCGCATATTGCGCTTTGGCATAGCAGAGACGTGCCACTTTGCATAAGCCGTCTTTCCCCAGCAGGCTGAGGTAAGCATGGGCCCGCAAGGCGCATAAAGCTTCATTTGTACAGATGTTTGATGACGCTTTTTCCCGCCGGATATGCTGTTCGCGGGCCTGAAGTGTCAGAACAAACGCTTCACGTCCGGCACTGTCGGTGGTGCGTCCGGCGATTCTGCCGGGCATGCGCCTGACCAGCTTCTTGCTGGTTGCCATAAATCCGAGATACGGTCCGCCGAAACTCAGCGGGATGCCCAGGCATTGTCCCTCACCAACGGCAATATCCACCCCGATCTCCCCGGGGCTTTTCAGCAGCGCCATGGCAACCGGATAAACCGACTGAATCACCAGAATGCCTTTAGCATGGCAATAATTGACGATATCGGCATGATCATCAATTACGCCAAAAAAGTTCGGGTTCTGCAAGACAACCGCGGCGGTGTTTTCATCCAGTTCCTTGAAAATGTGCTCACGGTCGCTTTGTCCATGAGTGACCTGCACTTCGCTGAAGCTGATATTGAGATTAGCCGTATAGGAATAGAGCATTTTACGGTAGACCGGGTTAACGCCGCCATCGACCACGATTCTTTCCCGTCCGGTGGTTCGCAGGGCCATCTGACAGGCTTCATATAGCGCGGTACCGCCATCATAGATTGAGGCATTCGCCGCCTGCATGCCGGTAAGCCGGCAGATCTGCGACTGGTATTCGTAGATGGCCTGCAAGGTTCCTTGTGACAGTTCCGGCTGGTAGGGGGTATATGCGGTATAAAACTCGCTGCGACCGGCGATTGCGTCAACGGCTGCCGGGATGAAATGATCGTAGAATCCGCCGCCGATAAAGCTGGTTAAATGCGCATAATTCTTGGAGGCAAGCTGTTTGAAATAGTCAACAACCTCAAGCTCGGAACGGCCTTCCGGCAGATTAAAAGACAGCGGTTGCAGGCTGGCGGGGATATCGACGAAGAGTTCATCGATATTGCGCACTCCGCAGGCACTCAGCATTTCCCGGCGTTGGGCGGCGGTATGCGGGAGATAACTCATGCAATCTGCGCCTCGTAACCGGCGGCATCAAGCAGTTCCGCAATTCCGGCTGTATCAATATTCTTCATTTTGAACAGCCATCCGGATTCATAGGAGTCACTGTTGATGGTTTCGGGTGCGTCTTCCAGCGCGCTGTTTACTTCGCTGATTTCACCGCTAAGCGGGGCATAGATATCACTGGCGGCCTTAACGGACTCAATTACCGCGCATTCCGCACCGCGCTGCACCTGTTTTCCAGCAGCCGGCAGCTCCACGAATGTAATGTCTCCCAATTGTTCCTGGGCGTGGTCGGTTATGCCGACGGTAGCGGTGTCTCCTTCAATCTTGATCCATTCATGCGAGGCGGCATATTTTCTGTCATCCGGTGTCATGGTGTATCCCTTTCGTAATTCAAATAAACGATTGAAAGCACAATTACATACATAAAGCACAGGTGGCGGCTTTATTCAAGTATGATTTGCGATACCTGGATGCGACCGCTGCGGCCTGCCCCGCGAACCCTTGGCGTAGCAGGGGATGCGGGGTGAACTTTGTTGCCGGGTTTGTCTGATGGTTTATTTATCGACGAAGATTTTCGATTAAGTGTAAACGATTACGTGTGGGGACTAAGTGGCGGGAGGAATATTGACGCTGACGGAATGTTCCTGGTGATCGTCAATCAGCCGGATGCTTGCGGCGGGTTGCTGCCGGCCGTCGAGGGTTACGCGGACAGGTTGCTCAAGGAGTTCGGCGGTCCGTGAGATGTGGATGTGATAGAAAGTCTCGCGATAGCGGTAATGCAGGGTGAACGCGGGCCAGTCGGCGGGCAGCAGCGGGGCGAAGGTCAGCGTATCGACCGCGATGTGGATGCCGAGCAGATTCTCGATGAGCAGGCGATACATCCAGGCGGCGGAGCCGGTATACCAGGTCCAGCCGCCGCGGCCGGCATGGCCTTTGGCGCTGTAAACGTCGGCGGCAACAACATAGGGTTCGACTTTGTAGCGCGCCGCTTTTTCGGGGGTGTCGGCATGCCGGACGGGATTGAGCATGGCGAACAACCGCCAGGCGTCGTCGCTCCGGCCCAGCCGGGCCACGGCCATAACGGCCCAGAGCGCGGCATGGGTGTATTGTCCCCCGTTTTCGCGCACGCCGGGAAGATAGCCGCGGATGTAGCCGGGATCCAGTGTGTCATCCGCGAACGGCGGATCGAACAGACGGATTATGGCGGCTTCGGGATCGACCAGTCGCTGCAAGGCGGCATCCAGTGCCTGCTGCGCGCGCGCGGGATCGGTTGCGCCGCTGAGTACCGCCCACGACTGCGGCAGCAGATCAATCCGGCATTGACTGTTTTGCGAAGAGCCCAAGGGGCTGCCGTCGTCAAAGAATGCCCGCGTATACCATTCGCCGTCCCAGGCGTGGGCCTCGATGCTCGCACTCAAACGGCGGGCTTCGGTCAGGCAGATTTCGGCATAGGCGGCCTCGCCGCGATTGCGGGCCAAGTCGGCAAATGGTTTCAGGATGTCATTGAGGAAGAAGGCGAGCCAGACGCTTTCGCCCTTACCGCCGTGGCCGACGCGGTTCATGCCGTCGTTCCAGTCGCCGCCGGCCATCAGCGGCAGTCCGCGGTTACCGTGGTGGTGCATGGCGCGATCCAGTGCGCAAACACAATGTTCCCAGAGTGTGGCGCGCTGTTCAGTGACACGCGGCAGTCCGTAGCGATCGGCCTCGCCCGCCGCGAGCGACGGTGCGTCGAGAAAGGCGGCGGTCTCATCCAGCACGCCGGTGTCGCCGGTGACGGTGACATAACGGCAGACGGCATAGGGCAGCCAAAGGTAATCGTCGGCGATACGGGTACGCACGCCGCGGCCGGAGGGCGGGTGCCACCAGTGTTGCACATCGCCTTCCGGAAACTGACGGCGGGCGCAGCGCAGCAGATGCTCGCGCGTGAGTCCGGGATGCTCGTAGAGCAGCGCCAGCGTATCCTGTAACTGATCCCGGAAGCCGAAGGCACCGCCCGACTGGTAGAACCCCGTGCGGCCCCAGAGCCGGCAGGCGAGCGTTTGATACGGCAGCCAGTAATTGACCAGCAGGTTGACAGACGGATCGGGGGTCTCGATGTGAACGCCTCCCAGCATTCGCTTCCAGTACTCCCAGACCGCTTCCAGCATACGGCGGGCGGCGGCGGTGCCGCCATGCTGCGCGAGCAGGCTGCGGGCCTGGCGCTCATCGTCGGCCGCGCCGAGGACAAAGACGATCTGCGCCTGTTCACCGGGTGCCAGATTTACTACGGCCTGAATCGCCGCGCAGGGGTCGCCGCCGCCGCGCACCTTGTTGGAAAGCGCCTGGTGTCGCATGGCGGCGGGCGCGGCGGGTGTTCCGTTGCGTCCCAGAAATTCGGTGCGCCGGCACGTAACCGTACGCGCGGGGTGGCTGCAATGGAAAAACGCGACAGTTCCGGCCATATCCTGTCCATAGGCGTTTGAGGCAAAAAGGGCGCCGGAGCGGGGATCGAGCCGGGTGGTCACATGCATGGCGTTGCGAGAGCGGCTTTCGCCCATCACCCATTCGACATAGCCGGTGAGACTGAGACGGCGCGGCCGCTCGCCGCTATTGCGGAGGGTTACAGCCATGAATTTCAGCGGTGCTTCCGGGGCCACATAGACGTAGCACTCGCTGGCGATTTCCGCTTCTTCGTGTTCGAAGGCGGTATAGCCCAGGCCATGCCGGATCACATACGGTGTGCGGCCGCGGGCCGGTCCGGGGGTGGGCGACCAGAACACGCCGCTTTCCTCGTCGCGCAGATAAAAGCACTCGCCGCTTACATCGCTGACGGCGTCGTTATACCAGGGGGTCAGCCGGAACTCGTGGGCATTGCGGAACCAGGTGTAGGCGGCACCGGACTCGCTGACAACCGTCCCGAATGCAGGATTGGCCAGTACGTTGACCCACGGCGCAGGCGTGGCCGCATCCGCTTCAAGGGTAATGATATATTCGCGCGCGTCCGGTGTAAACCCGCCCAGGCCGTTGAAAAACTGCAACTCGCGGATTGGCGGCGTGGCGGCATTCACGGGCACAGGAGGCTCGGTCTTGCGGGTCGGTTTGAACGGCCTGGTTGCTGCCGGTGTTGCCACGGCCCGCTCCAACTGCTCGGACAGCGTGCCGGAGCGGTCGCTGAGTACAATGCGGCTGACAGCCTGCAGCAGCAGTGTATCTTCGTCCGGGACCTGGGACACGTTGCGCACGAAGATGCCGGCCGGCTGATCGAGCGCTTTGGCTTCCGTTCCAACGTTAATCAGTCCGATCACCGCATCCATGGGACTGTGCCGGTAGCCGTCATAGGCATCGGACAGAATTACCAGATCGACCGGCAGGCCTTTGTGCCGCCAATAGGCGTGAGCCTGGATCAACAGGCGCACCAGATCCATGGAAGTCGGATCCGAAATTCGCAGCAGCACGATGGGCAGGTCACCGGAGATGCCGTAGGCCCAGAGCGCGGATTGGCCTTTGCGGTTGCCGGAGACGAGATCGGCGCGGGCGCGCAGCCGGGGGTTGAGATATAGCAGGGAGCAGGCCATCCGTCCGAACAACTGGGCGTTGCTTTCGGTGGCCTGCAACTCGTGCAACAGAATCTGGCTGTGCATGCGTGCCAGCTCGAAAACGCGCGTGGCCAGATACGGGTCGCTATAGCGCTCCAGCAGATCGCTGGCTGTTGCGCGATCCGGCGCGACGCCCCAGACGGCATCGAGCGTGACCGACTGGCCCGGTGCCAGGCGCAGCGTGCGGCGCACGCTCAGCGCCGGATCGAGGGTGGGTGCGGCGGGTGTATCCGCTGCGGCGGCGTTCATTGCCGCGGGGTTGGCCGCTGTCCGTCCACGCCCCAGAAAGTGCGCGCGGTCAGTTTCGCAGGTAACGCCTTGGGCCAGTGGCCGGTCATGCGCCATCAAGCCATGCAGAAACACGGGCCAGTGTTCTTCCGGCGACCTGGTACGGCGCGTGCAGAGAATTGCCGCCCGATCGGGCAGGGCTTCTACTTGAATAAACAGGCCGTTGAAGGCCGGTTGTTCTGCGGCACCCGGCCCGTTGAGCATGGATACTTCGGCATACGACGCCACCTCGATCTGCCGTTCCCGGCCTGAGCGGTTGGTGAGGACCAGCCGCCGCAACTCGACGTCCTCTTCGGGAGAGACTGCCACGCGCAGGTGCGAGCGGATTTCGTTGTGCGTGGCGCGAAACTCGGCAACACCTTGGGAGAACTGTGCCTCGAAGCGGTCGAAGCGGCAACCGGTCGGCTGCGGGGTTGCCGACCAGAGCGCGCCGTTCTCCGCGTCGCGTAGATATATAAAGGAGCCCCAATGGTCACGTGTTGAATCTTCCTGCCAGCGGGTCAGCGCCAGATCCATCCAGCGGCTGTAGCCGCTGCCGGCGGCGGTGATCATCACATGGTAGCGGCCGTTGGAAAGCAGATGAACCTCCGGGACGGCGGTATCCGCCGATGTGAACAGGCGCGTGGCGGGATCGAGTGATTCTGTATCGCGCCGCGGATGCGGATCGGCACGGTTAAGGTCGGTGCGTGTGCGCACGACCGCCAGGGGAATACGCTCCTGCAACAGCAGGAGTGAAGCGCGCATGCGTGGATCGCCGAGAAAGCGCCGGTGCATGGGTTGGTCGAGCAGCGCCTGGTCGAGTGCCAGCAGGCTCATGCCGCTATGGTGGGCCATATGGCTCGATACCAGGGAAAACGTCTGGTCGGGCGGTATCCGTCCGGGAGTATAGTCGGCCGCTTCGAAGAAACCGTAACGTCCGGAGAATCCTAGATCAGCCATTGCCTCCAGATTGGCGCATGCGGCACGTGGTTCGATCATCAGCGCCAGTGCTGTAGCATAGGGTGCCACGACCAGATCGTCGCGCAAGCCCTGTTTGAGTCCCAGCCCCGGAACGCCGAAGGCGCGGTATTGATATGCTTTTTGAGCGTCCAGTTGATTATAGCCGCTTTCGGAAACGCCCCACGGCATGCGATGCCGCCGGCCATGGCGGATTTGACGAAGGACCGCTTCGCGGCATGACTGATCGAGCAGTGTCGCCGCGAAATTGGGCATATACAGCAGCGGCATCAGGTACTCAAACATTGATCCGCTCCAGGAAATCAGCGCCGCGGCGCTACCGCCCGGGGCGAGCTGGCGTCCCAGATGAAACCAATGCTCGGCCGGAAGCTGTCCGCGGGCGATGCCGATAAAACTGCACAGCCGTGCTTCAGACGCCAGCAGATCGTAAACGCCGGGATCACGGCGGCCTTCTTCAAGGTTGTAGCCGATCGACAGGAGTTTATGTGATGGATCATAGAGGAACCCCATCTCCATATCTGAAAAGGAGTCGCATTGTCGTGCAAGATCCGTCAGCACGGCCAGCCGTCGCCCGGCCTGTTCCGCCGGCAGGGCAAACCGTTTCAGCTCGGCGAGCAAATCCTCACATTGACGACGGATTGCATCCAGCCAGTAAGCGACTTCGCTTTCCGGTTCCGCGTCAGGTGCCATCTGTGCGGCTGCTGCGACCAGCGCGGTTAATATCCGGCAGGCTTCGTTATCTGTATCCGCAGCGGTTTCCAGCGTAGTAAGCCAGGCTTTGACGGTTGTGTGTAAGCGTTTGCCGGCGGGAAGGCCGGTCTGCTCCGTTCGTTCCAGTTCCTCCAGCAGAATGCCGATTACGTCCTGCAAGCCTTCCCGCCAGCGCGGCGGCAGAACAGGGCGGCCGGTCAACGCGGTAAGTCCCGTCTTGAGCGCGATCAGGGCCCCGGCCAGATTTCCGCTATCCGCTGTGGAAACATAACGCGGCTCAGATGGCTGCAATGTGCGCGTATCGTACCAGTTCAGAAAGTGACCGCGATGCCGCGACAGTTTATTCATGGTGTGGAAGGCCTGCGTGGTGCGTTCAATCAGCGCGCCGGCGGAGAGATAGCCGAAATCCCACGCTGCCAGATTGCTTAAGAGCGCCATGCCGATATTTGTGGGGGAGGTCCGATGTGCCGCGCCGATGGGTGGATTGTGCTGGACATTGTCGGGCGGCAGCCAATGGTTTTCCGCTCCCGCGAACTTGGCGAAATACTCCCACGTTCGCCGAGCGGTCCGGCGCAGGAAGCGCCGTTGCTCCGCATCCAGGCCGCTGCTGCGCCGGGGCACCGGACGTCCCAGCCACCACATCAGCGCGGGCGACAGAAACCAGGCGGCTAAAGTCAGGCCCACGACGGCGGTAGCCGGCAGCGGATACGCCGCGCGGCCGGCGGAGCTTGTTGCCAGCCAGCCCAGCGCTGCGCCACCCGCAATGACCGGTGCGGGCCACATGGCCCGGAAGGTTCCGGCCAACGTGCTTTGTGCCTGCAACCCGGCATCGGAGGCCGTCTGCCATTCCAGCAGGTGACCCCGTCTGAACAAGCGCCATTGTGTGCGGAGAATATCGCCGGTGTGGAGACAGGCGTGGAACGGGATGGCAACCCATTCCAGCAGGCTGATTGTCCACGCGCGGCATTCACGCGCGGCAATATGCGGCAGATAGACGGCGTAGGTCAAAAGTCTGGGTTTGTTGGTCAATGCGCTTAGCGACCGCAGGATGTCCGGCAAAAAGAAGATGCCGGCCAGCAGCGCCGTCCAGCTCAGTGCCGCCTGCGGGATGGCGAACCATCCCAGCAGCAACGCCGCCAGCAAAGCACCCGGAACCAGTGTGCGCCGCAGATTATCCAGAATCATCCAGCGCGCGAGCATATCCAGCGGGTTGGAACATCCCGCACCGTCGGGACCGGGAACGCCGGGCAGCAGCCAGCGGGCGATCTGCCAGTCACCGCGTGCCCACCGGCGGCGGCGGGCGACATCTGCAAGGTAGCGCGTCGGATGGTCCTCCAGCAGTTCCACGTCGCTGAGAAATCCGCAGCGGGCATGACAGCCTTCAATCAAGTCATGGCTGAGAATTCGGTTGTCGGGGAAGCGGGCGCCGACCGTGGCATCGAAAGCGCGGATATCGTAAATGGCTTTGCCGATAAACTGTCCCAGTCCGAACATATCCTGATAGACGTTGGAGACTTCGCGGGAATAGGGATCCAGCCCCACATCGCCGGAAAAAAGTCCGGCATAGCGCGAGCGTTGCGATTGTGGCAGCGAGATGGCCAGCCGCGGCTGAATGATGCTGTAGCCGCGCGTGACACAGCGGTGCTCCGGATCGACCAGTGGACGGTTCAGCGGATGCGCCAGCGTGGCAATCATTTTCCAGGCGGCCTGCGGCGGCAATTGCGTATCGGCATCCAGAACGATGGCGTAGCGAACTGTGCGCAATCCGGCCGGAGCGCCTTCGATCCGGGCGAACGGTGCGGTGGTACCGGTCAACACCAGCCGGTTAAAATCCTCGATCTTGCCCCGTTTGCGCTCGCGTCCCATCCAGCAGTTCTGGTGCGGGTTCCAGCAGCGTGAGCGGTGCAGCAGATAAAACGCACTTTGGCCGGGTGCCGCATACTGCTCATTCAACGCGTGAATCTGTTGTGCAGCCTGTTCGATCAGCGGAACATCGCCGGGCAGGGTTTTTTGATCCGCGTCGGGAAAGTCCGTCAGCAGCACCATTGGCAGGTTGGCATCGCGATTACCCAGGTAACGCAGTTCGATATGCTCCAGCAGGCGATCGACCGCGGCGGCATCGGTCAGCATTGCCGGCACGATCACGGCCGTACGGTGCGCATCGGGAATGCCTTTAGAAAAATCCAGGCGCGGCAAGGGGCGGGGTGCTAATCCATGGGTGGCCCAGCCGTTGACCAGCGATACGGCTGTACGCGAGGCCGCCAGAAGGGTGGTCAGCCCCATGAACCCCAGCACCCAAAAGGGCAGCCCGGCCCCGGCAACCGCCATTACCGCCAGAGCGAGTGCGCCCGTCAGTGTCACGATTGCCGACAAATAAAGCGGCAGCGCCACGCGCAAAATACGCCGCTTGATCCGGCGCTGCAGAGTTGGTCGATAGCGCAGCTCCTTCTCGATCCGCGTTCGTCCGTCACCGATCAAAAAGAAGCCTACCGTCCCTTCGCGCGGATCGCTATCCGGCCGCCGGGCCTGTTCGTTCGCCAGTCGCAGGGCGGTGGCCGCGACCGCCTGTTCATCGTGACCGCTGCGCCGCGATAAATCTTCGATTTCGTGCCGGCAAAGGTCACGGGAACGAAAATCGGCTTGCGCATGTGTGTCGCCGGGATCCTGAAGCAGCAGTGCTTCCACTCCGCTGAGAGATTCAACCGTATTCCGCCAGTCGATCCG
>PXDI01000092.1 GCA_003565095.1 PVC group bacterium
CAGATACCGGTCCATGGCGCGCGGTTGCTCGCCAATGTCGATCAATGACACCTTGAGATTGGCATATCGGGCGGTTTTTCCCTCCAGCAGTTCATTAATGGTCTCTATTTTGCCGGAAGAAACATTGCCATCATAAAAAATGCTAAGTCGATATGGATCGGGTTCCCAGAATTCCACCGAATAGCGAAAAACCGGGATCGGACAGGCTTTGGCGGGAGACACCGCCAATGCCGCCAGCACAAAAAAAGCGAAAGACAGAATTGTTGAAGTCCGACATGTTATTTTCATAACAGTTCCAGTTCTATGCCGTTTATTATCGGTTCATGTTTGGAGTCCGTTGCCTGCTGCAGATGAATCGTAATGCGATGAGATGCCTCGATTGTGAATTCGCGTACCAGCCCGCGGAAAGCGCCTCCGCTTTCGGCAGCCACATCCAGATCACGGATTACTTCCTCACCGTTGGCGAGAACGGTGAATACCCGATCACCAGGCTTTACTTCCGGATCCAGTTCGGCAAAATGCACGCGAATACTGTAGGAGCCTTCGACAAGGTCGTCTATCCGGATATCCCGGCTGTCGCTGCCTCCCTGCGCCGATGCCAGAACCCATGGGATGGAACCGTTAGTCTCTTTGATAGCTGAAGCGTGACGGCGCAGGGAGCCGGAGTGCTCATGCCAGACCTTGCCGGAACCGTTCACATCAACCCGCCTGCCGGGTGCGCCTAAATTGATTCCGTACCCTCGCGGATCAGGCCGGGATGATTCGCCTCTCGTCCAGAACTCGATATGCGGATCGTCCGGCATGTGGATCATGGCCAGAGAAGTCTGGTTGCCGTAGCTGCATGTGCAGGTACGGGTATAATCCAGCGCGCTGAGAACCCCGTCAGCGGCGATCATATTCGGTGTGCAGCCGGAACGGAAACCGGAGAAATTACCGGTGCCGCTGTCGTTGGCAAGATCATAGAAACCGGCATAACCGCTGCGGAAGAGCAGCATGTTGACGCTGGCATTTAATGTGTTGCAGCCATATGTGCGTCCATAGGTCCAGTCGTCACGGTTGCCTGTAAGCGCTTGCTCCCGCTGCCACACTTCGCCGGTCAGGATGGATACGGCATTCCCGGGACGACCGGGAATGAGCATATCGCCGTGCAGTGCTCCGGGCAGCAGAAAGTCATCGGATTCCCAGATGACGGAGCCGTCCACATCATTACGGGCAACAACTCTGCGCGGTTCATCCTCATGAAATATCCATCTGTCCCGAAACCGCATATCGCGATTGCCGCCTTCAAGCAGAATACCGTGTTTCTTACTGTGAAGCAAAAACGTTCCAAACACATCGCTGCTTATCTGCCAGCGCTGCCTCCCGGTTCGCAAGTCATAGGCGCTCAGTATCGATTCTTCTTCCGGACTGGCGCCACGGCGCTGCAGGTGTTCGATAGCGTTATCTGACAGACCATCGATAACAAACAGCGTTTCCCCGTCACTGACAATGGCATTGTGCCGGAAGCCGGTTTTCGAACGAATCTCCCAGAGGGGGGTGCCGCTATGACGGTCAAATACGGCAATCATGCCGCTGGATGTTCCGCTGTAGCTCGATTTGCCCAAATCATGGTCTTCAAAGATATGCGGTTCCCCGGTGGTAATAAGAAAATCACCGGTAACGCTGATGTGTCCCCAGTCGGGTGCATCGGGGTCGTCGTAGATTTCACTCACCGGGCGCCCGGGCGCCTTGAAGGCTGTAATTGTTTGACCGTTAGCGGGGTCAATATGGAGAATCTCGCCGCGGTAACGGAGATATATGGCATCGGCAAGAGTAACCAGCGGGCTGCCAATGTAAGTGGCACCCGGTGTATTGCTCATATACACTTCTTCGCCTTCCTGCCACCGCTGTTCAAGTTCCAGATTGGTGAAAGGATGGCCAATTTCAGGAAGTTCCCGCCGCCAAATCTGCCGGCCGGTATAAACACAGCGGGCGCCGATAGTCTCAACCCCGAGATAGACAATACGCCCTCCGGCAACCTGCGGCCGTGGTCCACCAGCGTGACGGGGAAGTATGTCATGATTCGACGGCCCCCCGTACCACAGCATCCCCAAGGGCAGACGAACCCGCCAGTCATGGGAAAGCATGGTATTGCCCGGGTCATGAAGCTGATGCGTCCACTCGCCGGCGCCGTGAAGCGGTCCGGCTCTCCGTGCCAGGAGAAGATTGTCCATCAGCCGAATAGAAACCTGATCGACCGCGGAGTCCGTCAGGGCCTTCTCGATTTCCGCGTGCCCGGCATCAACATTTCTGAAATAGCCTAAACTGCTGTAGGGACGGAGTCGATCAAGGATACGCGAAAGAACGGCCGGATCAGAACCGATGCCGGCAGCGACGGCATCTTCGGAAGCGACAATACTGAAGAGGTAAGGCTGAACAGCAAAGGAAGCGGGTGTGGACTGGATGACCGCCGCTCGTTCGCCATACATCCCGGCCTCGATCAATTCATGCCGCAAGTTCCGCACTGTTTCCGGATCATTCTCGACAATCACAACATGCATCTTGCTGCGTTGCAGCATGGCTCTGGCAAGATCGCCGCTCCCGGTACCGAGAATCAAAGCATAACCTTCCTTCTCACCCAAACCTTCGAGCAGATTTCCGGCAACGCTGTTCCATTGTTCACGCGGCGTCCTTAATGTTTGCGGGCGGTAAGCGTACTCAGTAGCCTCGTCATTCCGGAGCGGCCCGAAACAGTATAGCTTGCCGCATTCGGTAGTGACAAACAGCCGCCCGCGGGCCGCCAGGCTGCAAAAAACCCTGCCGTCAATCTGGTCCTCAATTGTCTGGAGCCGGTTATTAATCATCTCATTGTCAATTTTGCCAACCCCGCCGCCATCGACGGCATGTACTGCATAGCCCCCGCCGCCCTTATGTCCGGCCCGGGGGTTAATTGATTCAAGCTGACCGGTAGCCAGACAGAAAAAGGCCGGGGCACCCCGTCCTCCCGACACCACCAATGTATCCCGGGATGCGGCCAGATATCCCTGGGGAACCAGTCCGCCAAAGCCGTAGGCACCGCCATGGGGCAGTGCGACGTGAGCGGAACTGGTGGTGTCGTTAACCCAGATGACTTCGCCGTTTTCGGCATCGAGGGCATAAATAAAGATGCCGTGCAACGGCCATACCCCTGCGGTGAAATAGACGACGCCATTGCGAATTACCGTACCGCCGCGGGCCGGCCAGAAGCTGATAATACGCTCATTGCCTAACAGGTATCCATCACCCGGGCTGCCACGGAACTTCCAGTTCAGCTCGCCGTTCACGGCGTTTACACAATAAATATACCCGTCATCAGATGTAAAAAACACCTTATCCTGCCAGACCGCCGGAGCCAGGCGCACCGGGCCATTGGCAATGAAACGCCACAGCTTGCGCCCGTCATCAATACTGTAAGCGCTGACGCTGTCGGTGACGCTGGATGGAACAAAGATACGCTCACCCATAACCACCGGAGAGAAAGAAACATCAAAATCGAGCTTGCCCCGATCGTCCCACTGAAAACGCCAGGCGCGCCGGGGTTCCGGAAATTCGCGCACCCATTGCAGGAAGAGTTGCTCATCAAGCTGTAATGGCGTATCGCCGCCGCGGGCCGCATCGTACTGCCACATCGGCCAGTCCGGTGTTCCTAGATAAACCTGTCTGGATGCAATCGGGTCGACGTCGCGCTCATCACTGACAGTCACATAATATACACCCTGATCTTCTTCGGTAACATTCTCGATGTCCAGATGCGCCTCGGTGGCTCCTTCAATCGGAGTATAGTCGCGGTACCATTGATAGGATACGGCGCCTTGCGGATCGTGCATTTCAACCGGGCCAAGCCGGAGCGTATCGAAGTCATCCGTATTGAGAAAAGACTCTTCAAGATTGACGGCAAATGCCTGAAACAGTGTCCATCCGGCGCCTTCGATAAGTTCTCCATGATTCCGGTTCGCACTCAGGTCCCGGGCGCGATCTCCTTCGCCCTCATTAAGCGGCCAGTATCCGACCAGACCGTCCTCTTGTTCGGGATCGTCGAGGGTTTTATGCATATTGTTCTGAATTTCCTCTTCACTGCGCGCCACATTCCAGAGGCGCAGCTCATGCACCTTTCCGTCCAGAGTGCTCCGATCCGCATAGCTCCAAAAACCGACTTTCAGGTTTTCCCTGTCGGATGTGTCGAGATCGGCATCTTGTTCGCCGACAAGCTGTCCGTCGGCATAGATTCTCTGTGTGGATCCATCATGTGTTACGGCGAAGTGAACCCATTTGCCGTGTGCATCGTAGCTGAAATCTATATCCTTCCCCCAAAACTGTCCGCGGAAGCGGTTAACACCTCCGTCAAGCACCCTGAGTGAGAAATCCTGCAGGCCCGACCCGGTCCGTCCGAGGCTGAAGATGCCTGCATTATTCTGGAAACTTCGCAGATGCACCCATATTTCGACGGTTTTTTCATGGTTGCCTGCAATTCCAAGATCAGCGGCATCTACCCCGAAATCAACATGCCCCCCCCTCCCGTCCAAATCCAGACAGTATTCGGGAATGTTAGCTGATTGAGCAAAGGCCCGGCTTCCCGCATCGCAAATTGACAGTGCGAAAGGGACACACAGAGCGAAAGCCACAATCATCAAGGAATTTTTTGATCTCATTTTTTACTTCTTCACAATAACAAGCTTACCGTGATTCCCGCTCCAATACAAGTGTGTATTAGAACAATTTGTCTAACTGTATCCAGTATTTGATCCCGGTATCAGGATAGCCGACGGTTGTAGAGTATTCGTCATCCAGTAAATTGTCGATAGACGCAGTTATCGATAAGTTGTCGCTGAAGAAGCGCGTCAGACGGACGCGTAGATCCGTAAAATCACCCAGCGGATGGTATTCGCCGTCACCGGCAAACCGGCGGCTTTTGTAGTCCGAGACATGTTTTACATAAGCGCCCAGGCGGTTGGCACCGATATCCGCATCGATTCCGGCCGAGGCAATCAGTTGCGGGATTTCTATATTGCGGGAATATGAGCCGTTGTCATCTTTTGCATCTGACTGAATATAGACGATATTGGCAAACAAGCGTGTTCCCGGACACACCGGCACCTCTCGCACTCCGGCTTCAATTCCGGTCTGCCGCAAATCCTGGTTGCGATAAAGCTCCATCTCGCGTCCGGCGGGAGTAAACTCTGTTGCTCCATCCAGCACCAGCCCGTCATTACGCAGCACCGCGAAGGCGGTGCTCTCCAGCACTGCGCCATTGACGAGGCTGTAACGCATTCCCAGCTCGCCGTTCAGGCGAGTCTCGTTGTCCGGCTCTTCAAGGTTCACATCCAGTGTACCGGAGCGTGGACGAATCCGGTCAACGCCGCCATGCGTGAATACTTCATATTGTGCCGTCGCCATCCAGCGTGCACCGGCCGTCACTCTCACCACTGGCTTTTCCCATTCGTTCTTGACGCCGTCAACACCCTCCAGACCGCGCGAAGAACCGCCTACGCTGAATCCGGCATAATCGCGCAGGTAGCGCCGGGAAACACGCACTCCGGCATCCAGTAAAACGTTACCGATCTGGTGTTCGTCGCTTACAATCAGTGCCATGGTGTCGTAATCAACCCGGCGCCCTTCGATAAAACGCTTGCCGTCTGGCGCGGCATAATGATTATAAACCGCGCCGATACGCAAACGGTTGGCGTCGGTCAGCAGGCGTGCATGGGTTACATCCATTGTAATGCTATAATCTTTTTCGCGCATTGAAACATGCCCGCCGGCTCCTTCGTTGATGAAATCGTTGTAGCGGTAGGCCGCACCGATTCCGGCGCTTGTAACCGCATCATCATCGTGGGCTACGTTCAAACGCACACCGGAAAGAACCGCCTGAAACGGTTCGTACCTTTCCTGTGTAGTTTGCAGGCGCTGTCCCGCCGGTGGTTTGGCCTGCATCAGTTCACGGTCTGACTGCAATCCCAGAAATTGATATGAAATGACGGCGTTGTCGCCGATGGCATGCTCGCCGGTCAGCATCCCGTGCAACAGGTTTTCCTCCGCATGCCGTCCGGATGGTCCATCGGTATGGTAATAGCCCGCCGCCGCGGCCAACCCGCCCGGATCAGATGAAAGCGGTGCGAATACCGCGGCTTCCGCAGTGCCGTGTGATCCACCGCGCAGCATCATTCGGGCCGGACCTTCCGGCGCGCGCGGTACCAGATTGAAAACACCGACATCACCGGTGATGCCCATGAAGAGGCTCGCGGAACTGCGGATCACCTCCACCCGCTCCAAAGCAATTGCCGGAAACAAATACGGCATCTCATGAAACTCCGGCAACCATAATCCATTCCAGGCATAGTCAGGATAAGGATAAACCTGCCCGCGGAATGAAATAAACTCTTTGACCTTACGGCCGCGCGTTTCCGACCATAACCCCGGTTGATAGCGTACCGCTTCGCTCAACACACGTGCGCCTTGACGCTCCATCTCCTCCCAGGTGACAATTGACTGGCTGATTTCCAGCGAAGGCTGGACAACCCGCGGCTGTTCGAATATCTCCCGCAGACGGCCTTCAGCGGTAACTTCCATTTCCGGCATGATTGCCGGAGGCTCATTCGCAGAGAGAATAGATGCTGAACCGGCAAGCCAGATGGAGATAAGTATCGTTTTTTTCATAGTCCTCAGTTTCTTTTCGTTTTAAGACCGATTCATTAACAGACGCTTCTGTCCCTGTTTTCTGTTCTGCCTAAAGGCAGATTTCATCCGCAACCCAATAGATTAGCGTGTAAGAGCGCCATGGGAACAAACATTAGTGAAGTTAGTTTTGATGGTCAAGACCATTGCTGACGCATAACCCTGTTTTGGCGTCTTCGATGGTCGATCTCGCGTCCGACCGGAGATGAATGTACCAGCGTCGCGGCTTGCGGGGCAAGAATGGGACGCGATTCAGGGGGACCG
>PXDI01000152.1 GCA_003565095.1 PVC group bacterium
CCACAATCCCTGCTCCGCGCCCTCCAGTCTCCAGCCTGTTTCCGCTTCAGATCGACAAAGCTCGCGACAAAGCTCGCGACAAAGTTGTCTGCGGTCTGCAGTCTGCAGTCTGCGGTCCTCTTCCCTCTAATCCCTAATCCCTAACCCCTTCCCGTCTTCAGTCTCCCTCCCGCTTCAGATCGACAAAGCTCGCGACAAAGCTCGCGACAAAGTTGTCTGCGGTCTGCAGTCTGCAGTCTGCGGTCTGCGGTCTGCGGTCTGCGGTCTTCTTCCCCCACATCCCGCACCTACCCCCTATTCAATTGAAAAATCTTTCCTAAACCGAACAAAGTCAAACTTGAATCGACCTTGGCCTCAAGTTTGCTGCCGCTCACAACCCAGCGGGCATATCCCCCGGTCGCTACCAGCGGAACCCGGCAGCGATGAGGCAGACCTTCGCAAATATGCCGGTAGATTTCACGGACCATACCGACGTAACCGATCCTGGCGCCGATTTGCATCGCCCCCAATGTACTGCGTCCGATATGACGCCGATAGCCTTTTATTTCAAACGGCGGCAACAAAGCCGTACGGGAGGGAAGATATTCAGTCATCAGCGGCAACCCTGGAGCAATAACCCCGCCAACATATGCCGGCCTTTCATCAATCACATCAAATGTAAGAGCCGTACCGAAATCAGCCACAATCACCGGGCTGCCATAACGCGCCACCGCACCGACCGCATTCGCCAGCCGGTCCGCACCAATCCGCCATGGTCTGGGATAGTCGATAGCGATTCCCAAATTCAAGCGGTGCGTTAATATTAGCGGCTGAAGTCCGGTTACATTAAAAAGCGCGCGTTGCCATACCGCGCTGCGCCGCGGCACAACCGATGCAATGATTGATGGCAGTGTCTTCTCTTTACGGCTGACAAGCATAGCACGCAGAGTGCGTTCGATATCCTGTAAAGTGCTTTTATGCGTAGACAAGCGCTGGACCGCCGTGACACGCTTGGAACTGACCAGCCCCATGCTTGTACTGGTGTTGCCAATGTCAACGGTAATGACGATCATACCAGCTCCAGCGAAAGATCAATTGACGGTGCTGAATGTGTCAGGCATCCAAGCGAAACAGCATCTATGCCGCTGCGGGCAACAGCTTCAACTGTCTCCAGATTAATTCCGCCGCTGGCCTCGAACTTAACTTTGCCGGCGGCCAATTTAACACATTCCCCCATCAATTCCGGAGTCATATTATCGAGCAGCACCCAGTCCGGGGCCGCCGGCAACACATCCTTCAGCTCAGCAATGCTTTCTATCTCAATTTCAATAACAAGCTCAGGAAAACGCCTGCGCGCTTCAAGCACCGCGTCGGCCAAACCCTGCATCCCCTGATTGCGCCCGTGCCATACTCCGCGATGATTATCCTTGATAAGCACGCGGTCATACAACCCCATCCGGTGATTAGCCCCGCCGCCGCAAATTACCGCATATTTCTCTATGATCCGGTGTCCTGGAGTTGTTTTACGTGTATCAAGTACAGTAACGCCGTAAGGTGCGCATCGCTCTACAAATGAATTGGTAATGGTCGCAACTCCGCAGAGCCGCTGCATAAAATTCAAAGCTGTGCGCTCGGCTGTAAGAATGGCGGCGGCAGAGCCGTTGATAAGCGCCACAACCTCTCCGGCTGCAGCAGGTTTGCCGTCGGCAAGCACGCATTTATAGTTTATCGAGGAATCCACTGAACCAAAAACCGCTGCAGCGAGCGAACCTCCTGCAACGTAACAATCCTGGCGGGAAATGATTTGCGCATCAATAATCAAGGCGGGATCAACGAGCGCTTCAGTCGAGACATCCTGCGCCCCGCCCAGATCTTCATCAAGCGCCAGCTTGATCAAAGACTGCACGGACGGATGATTTGTGTCTAAAGCAAACATGACTCTAAAAAATAAAGCAGACGCCGTTATACAATAAGCGTCTCAAACGCGGCCGTAAAGAAATCAGCCGGAGAAAGCTACCGCGCCCGTCCTGAACATTCACCAAAGAGAAAATCAAGCGGCTGCATCGGCCTTAACTTTGGCCGGCTTGCGCAAAGCTGTCCGCTTATCTTTCGAAGACATGGCTTTCACCGTATCCGGCTTCATACCAAGGGCTTCCAGACGCTTGGCATGCGTATTCTCACGCCGGCGCTTTTCACTCGGACTCTTTTTTGGACGACGCTTCGGCTTACATCTTAGAAAACGATTCGAACCCATTGTCTAATTACTCCATCTTATGTTTTGTACAAATCAAAAATCCCGGGAAACGCGACACTATGCGCCAAGAAGACCCGTAATGCAACCCTAAATTATCAATAACTCAAGGTCTCATCTTCAACCAGTTTTGCCTGAATCTGATCTATGATCTGCTGAGTTAAGGCTGCATCTTTCTCCATCGCCTGGCGGGCAGCGTCCTGCCCCTGCCCCAGTTGTTCGGTTTCAAATGACAACCACGAGCCCCGCTTGCTGACGACATTCATCTTGATGGCCGTATCCAGCACTGACCCCTCCCACGAAATCCCCTGAGCATAAAAGATATCAAACTCTGCTTCACGGAAAGGCGGCGCCATTTTGTTTTTCACAACCTTAACCCGGGTGCGGTTCCCCATTACTCGCCCGGTAGAATCTTTGATCTGACCGATCCGCCGGATATCAAGACGCACAGAAGTGTAGAATTTCAGCGCCCTTCCACCAGGGGTTGTCTCAGGATTGCCAAACATCACTCCGATTTTTTCACGGATCTGGTTTGTGAATATACAAAGAGTTTTTGAGTGCGAGATGTTTCCTGTCAGCTTGCGCATCGCCTGCGACATGAGACGGGCCTGCAAACCGACATGTGAGTCGCCCATCTCTCCGTCAATTTCTGCCCGCGGCGTCAGCGCAGCAACGGAATCAATAACAACAATATCCAAAGCGCCGCTGCGTACAAGCGAATCCATGATTGTCAGGGCTTCTTCACCGGAGGCCGGCTGGGAAACCAGTAACTCGTCAAGTTTTACGCCGATCTTACGGGCATACAGTGGGTCAAGCGCGTGTTCAGCATCAACAAAAGCCGCTTTACCGCCGGCGGCCTGTGCATTAGCAATCACATGCAATGCCAGAGTTGTTTTACCGGAAGATTCCGGACCGTAAACCTCAACAATACGTCCCCGCGGCAGTCCACCGATACCCAATGCCAGATTTAATGAAAATGATCCTGTAGAAATTACCGGAACATCAGGAATGATTTCCGTTTCGCCCATGCGCATGATTGCACCGTCACCGAACTGCTTTCTGATTTGGGCGATCACCGTCTCCAGATCAACTCCGCGCACCTTTTCTTCACCCTTTTTAGCCATGAGACAGTCCCTTTCTATTGTTTGCCATGCAAAATAGCCATTACTTTAAATCAAACTAAATATTAATCAGGTCAATAGTATACCTGCCGACGGCAGGATACAACATAAACCGCGTCATTTAAGTAAAGATATAAGCAGCAGCAGCGCCTCATTCACGGCCTGTTCACGCACAGCGGCACGGTCACCATCAAACACAAAACGTCTGACCACAGTGTGTCCTTCGCAAGCTGCGCCAATAAAAACAAGTCCGATCGGCTTGTGCTCGCTGCCGCCACCCGGCCCGGCTATTCCAGTGGTAGAGACAGCTAAATCACAGCCCAGCAACTTACGTGCATTCTCTGCAAGATTTGCCGCAACCTCTTCACTTACCGCACCCACCTGCTCCAATACTTCAGCTTGAATGTCAAGAACATGCTCTTTGACTTGATTGGCATAGGCTATTATCCCGCCGGCAAAATAAGCTGAACAACCCGGCATAGCAGTTAATCTGAAAGCAATCCCGCCGCCAGTGCAGGATTCGGCTGTTCCGACGGTTTGACCGGATGCTTTCAAACCAGCCGCAAGCAGGCGGTCAAGTTCATCATTATTAGCAGCCATACTCAACATCCATAGCCATCCGGAAAACGTTGATGCCAATCCCAGGCACTCTCAATGATCGTTGCAAGATCAGGGAATCGGGGGCGCCAGCCAAGCTCAGTGCGCGCTTTGTTCGCGGCAGCAATCAGTTGGGGAGGATCTCCGGGCCGCCGTTCGGCAGAAACAGTACGGATCTCACGTCCGGTTACCAGGCGGGCAATATCTATTACCTCTTTGACAGAATAGCCATTGCCGTTACCAAGATTGAAGGCACCGGAAACATCCCTGGTAACCGCTTCAATATGCGCCTGCGCCAGATCTACAATATGAATATAGTCCCGGATACAGGTTCCATCGGGAGTTGCATAATCCTCGCCGAGAATACTGATAGACTCACGTTTGCCGAGAGCGGTCTTCAATACCAACGGAATCAGGTGGGTTTCCGGGTCATGATCTTCACCGAATTTACTTGTTGCACCTGACGCATTGAAATAACGCAGAAACACGGTTTGCATACCATGAATGCGGTGATACCAGTTTAATGCTTTCTCAAACATCAGTTTGGACTCACCATATGGATTCTCCGGACTTTGCTTCTCATCCTCTGTAATCGGAACCTGTTCCGGGGCACCGTATGTGGCACAGGTTGATGAAAACACAATTTTACCGACATCGGCACGCAGCATTGCGCGCGCCAGATTAAGCCCCCCGTTAACATTATTGTCCATATACTTCTCGGGATCGGTCATCGATTCACCGACAAGCGCGTAGGCGGCAAAATGCATGACCGCATCAGGCTTCACTTCAAGCATACTCTGCTCGATCTTGCCGCGGTCACGCAAATCGCCTTCAATAAGCCTTGCTCGCTTATCAATAGCAGAACGGTGTCCCCGCTCAAAATTATCAAAAACTATTACATCAAACCCCTGATCCAATAACAGTTCCGAGGTCACGCTACCGATGTACCCCGCCCCGCCTGTAACTAATATTTTCACCCGCTCGCTCCTTCTTCCACCCTGAATCCTGCCTGCCCTGCGAAGCGCTCCTGAGCGTACCAGGGTCCCCTCACTCTCCCGCCAGCAATCCCTCAATTTTTTCGAGGCGCTTTTTGATTTCAATGACCTCGCTTCTTGTCTCAGGCAGGCGCATCATATGCGCATGCATTTTACGCGCCTTGCTATGCGGCATGGCCGGATAACCTGAAACAAATACACCTGCGGGCACATCCTTTGTAACACCGGCTTGAGCACCGACAACAGAACGGTCGCCGAGATGCAGGTGACCGGCTACCCCGGATTGCCCCCCAAGTTGCACATTATTTGCAATCACTGTACTGCCCGATATTCCGACCTGCGATGCCATGGCTGTATTATCGCCAACCTTTACATTATGAGCAATCTGGCACAGATTATCAATCTTGACGCAGCGCCCGATCACCGTGCGGCCGAACCGTGCACGGTCAATCGTGACATTAGCGCCAATCTCACAATCGTCACCAATCTCAACTGTCCCGATCTGCGGAATCTTGCGCCAACCGCTTTTCGAAGGAAAGTAACCAAACCCGTCACTGCCGATAACCGCCCCGCAATGAATTATGACATTCATGCCGACTGTTACATATTCCCTGAGACTGACCAGCGGATAAATCCGGCAGCCCGCGCCAATCCGCGCTCGATAGCCGACAAATGCATTAGCACCGATAATACAATTAGCGCCGATTTCCGCTTCCGCCTCGATCACCGCCCCCGGACCGACAGCAACACCCTTACCAAGTTGTGCAGTCTGATCAATCACGGCGGATGGATGAATTCCAGCAGGTATAGCGGGAACCGGCGGAGTGAAAAATTCCGCAGCCATCGCAAAAGCCAAGTCAGGGTTTTCCGCCAGCAACAGCTCCGCCGGACATTCCCCCGCCCAATCAGGAGCTACAATGACAGCACCGGCAGCGGTACTGGAAGCCTGAGCAGTATAACGCTTGTTGGCAAGAAAGGTAAGCTCTGAAGGCCCGGCGGCCGCTAAGCTGTTCAACCCGCTAATCTCGACATTACCTGAACCTTTAAGAGTGCAGTCCAGCGCCTTGGCAAGTTCGGCTGTTTTCATGGCTGCTTTTCTCCTGCTTTTGCCGGAATCTTATCAATAACGGCATCAGTTATATCAACAGCACTGGAGCTGTAAAGCACCAACGGTGTTCCTCCCGGACTCATGAACGAGCCGTCCAGCACAAGGTCAACGCCCTTCTCCCGTGCAACCACTCCGGCCCATGCCTGAATTTTCTGAAAAATCGCGTTGCGTTGCTGATCGCCGGTCTCATTCAACTGCCGTTGCAAGCGCTGCATCTTCTGACGCAAATGCATGTCGGCCTCGCGTAATTCAGCCAGTTTCGCCATCGCGGATTCGCGCAATTCAGCACGTGCCTCATCACGTAGTGCCGCATTACCTGCATCTGATTGCAACTGCTCAAGCTCTTTACGTAAGGCATCGATGCGCAGCCGGTCAGCTTCCAGTTCATCTTCAAATTTTTCCGCCATTCTCTGCAGGTCAGCCTCAGCCATCGCGGCTTCGGGATATGCATCAAGTACGCGGTCTACATCCAGCACCGCAACCTGCGGCCCGTCAGCCAGAGAAATCGGTAAACAAAACATATAACTAACCAGCAAAGCCGAGCAAAACGCATGTGATTTTTTCATTATCATCTCCAGTAATCGGGTTACGTTCTGTCAATAATTGCGCCCCAGTCTTGGGGCTAATCGTCGTTTCATCAAGTACTTGGAGCTCATTGGTTTTTCTCCACTGTGTTTGTGTGTGAGTGTGGGAGTATGTGAGTGCGTGGGTATGGGAGTTTGGGAGTTCGTATTCGGCCTCATCTTCTCTAACCTGATGATATGATAGACAATTTATTTTCACTATGCTCATCCAAAACCCTCACACACTCACATACCCACACACTGACATACCGTTTTCATCACTTTTTTCCCATAAAACTTTTGACAGTACC
>PXDI01000002.1 GCA_003565095.1 PVC group bacterium
CCCACGGATGGGATACCCGGCCCACGGATGGAGATGGCGGCATGAGAAGCGTGTTAGAAAATCGCTGGTTTGAAGGATTGTAGTGCGGATGACACGGATTTTTGTTTTATATCTTCAACCGTAGTCTTCGCCGGCCATTGCGACACCGACGGGGCGCAGCTCATGCAGTATGCGAATGGTTTCTGTGTGATATTTGAGAACGTCTTTCAGGCGGCGGTAGGCCTGTGGGGCTTCATCGCATCCGCCGCCGCGCAGGCAGACGCCTTTGCGCTTTACCCAGCGCTGCATGGCTGCATGTGATATACGGCCTTCACTGAGGCGCTGTGGGCGGCCGTTGCGCCAGCGCACTTTGCCGGCGGCCTGGGTGCGCGACATCACCCGCCCCGCCCCGTGCACCGTGGAATAAAGTGCCTGCTGAGCCTCAGGGCTTTCGATACCTTCGAGAATAACCGCATTGTCACCCATACTCCCGCCGACAAAACCGCGCTGGCCGGGAAACGCCGGTGTGGCGCCTTTACGGATTACCCATAAATCTTCGCCGCCGTGTTTTTCTTTCCAGGCAAAATTGTGATGATTGTGCACTTCTTCAACAATCCGGGCTTGCAGAATATCGCTCACCGCGCTGCGGCAAACCCATTCGCGCGAGGCATAGGCGTAACGGCCGGCGAGTTCCATTGCCGCGAGATAGTCGGCACCCAGTGCGGAGGCAACAGGAATCACCGCGGGCGGCACATCCATACCGTCGCGTCCGCCGGCGGCTTTGAGAAAAAATGTAGCCGTTTTGTGGCCGAAGCCCCGCGAGCCGAAATGGACCCCGAGCCAGACTCTTTCTTTTTCGTCCAAGAAAATATCCAGATAGTGATTTCCGCCGCCGATGGTGCCGAACTGATCGCGGGCCAGTTGTTTGAGCGGTTGCAGTGCGGGCAGTTTCCAGGCCGGGTCATCGAACAGCGGGTGATCGGCCGGTTCAGAGCCTGTACGACCGATGCCGAACGAAAAGCGGCGGGTGATGTCATCCATCAACGACTCGATATTTGCACACACATCCGATGCGGACGCATCGGTGAGGCAGGCCAGATTGCCGCAGGCGATATCGAAACCGACGCCGGAGATGGATATTTTGTCGCGATATGCGACTACACCGCCGATCGGGTGCGCATAGCCTTTGTGGCTGTCGGCGCAAAGGACACCGTATTTTGCGCCGGAGGCAAGGCAGGTCTGCATTTGTTTCAGGGTTGCGGAATCCGGATGTCCGAATATTTTCAAGCCGGGATTATTCATGCCGGGTTTTCCCCTTCCAGCGGCTGACGGTACAGCATACTATAAGCGGCCCCCTGCGGGCTGAGAATGCTTTGCATAAGCTCGACTCCGTTCACATCAACACCGCAAGGTTCGGAAAGCTTAATTGCGCTAATGGTGGCGGCATAATCAAGGGAAGTCTTTTTCCGGTGCTGTGGTTTGATGCGCGCGAGGGTGATGTGCGGATGATACGGGCGGTCTTCGATTGCGAAATCGCGCTGCCGCAATGCGGCGCTCAGTCGTGATTGCAGTTTTTCCAGAGCGGCATCCGCCTTGATTCCGGCCCACAGGATCCGTGGGGAACGGGGTGCTCCGAAATAACCCAGATTTGTGACGGAGAAAGAGAATGCTCCTATTCCGGCGGCGGCGGACTGCATGCAACAGATCACATCATCCTGCCGGGTTTCCGCGGTGTTGCCAAGAAAGACGAGGAAAAGATGCAGGTTGGCAGCGGGGATCCAGCTTGCATGCATGCCGGTACGCTGTAATTTCTGCCGCGCGTTGATTAACACAGCGCGACACGCATCCGGCAGAGCAATAGCAGTGAACAATCTGAGCATGATTTAAACCTATAACACGGCAGGATTGCAGAGTTCAACATCGAATGCAGATTGAAGACTGCTTTACCAACAAAGAGCGCAAGGAGCACAAAGAAATTCCGGGGATTAAATAATATTATTCATATTCGTGATGATTTGTACTACGATTTTCGAGGCTCCTCCGCAGAATCTGTGAGAGCGGCTTTGCCGCGCTGTGTGATTCGTGGATATATGGAGCCAGATAAGCGCGTGGAATATTGACAGGCGGACATGCAAGAGGCTAGGGTTAGCTGATGAATAAATTTGAGGTAATGCGCGGGACGAACATTTCGCACTGGTTGAGCCAATCGGCGCGGCGCGGGGAGCCGCGGGCGGCGGCCTTCACGACGGATGGTGCATGGATCTTCCGGGTGGGGAAATCTCTATCGTCACAAGGTGCGGGCGCTGTCCGTGCCGGGTACCGACGGCGCTTTGCCGACGGTGCGTTTTGAAATGTTGCGCGAAGGATTGCAGGATACCGAAGCGCGAATTTTTCTGGAACGTGCGCTGGTCAATTCTGAAACGCGGCAGGTCCTGGGCGAAGATTTATTTGCGGAGGTACAGGCGTTGGTGGCGACGGAGTGGAATGTGCGGAATTCACAGGCGAACGAGCAGTTTACGGCCGGCACGGATTGGTTTGACCGCCTTGACCGCCTGTATGCGGTGGCAGCGCTGGCTCAAGCCAGGCTGGCGAAGAACAAATAAGAGTGGCCCGCATTACGCGCGGCCCGGCAGAACAAGCCGAAGAAAAAAGGTAGCGTGTGCTGTCAGATTTGACAGAACGGACAAACAGAAAAGGAGAGAGCGAGTGAAAACAGGTATCACAACAAAAACTATGACTGTCTTTGTCATAAGCATTTGCATTGCATCAACATCGGCATGGGCAGAGCATAATCCGCGTGAAATGGTCAAGCGCGACAATGACCTGATCCGTTTTGAGGCGCTGCCGGTTCCCTCACAGTGGCGTAATCCCGAATGGCCCGCGGATGAGGAAACCGCATTTTGGGAGCGCGCCAATCATGCAATCAGACATTTTGAAACACAGATAGGCGTCAATACCCATGGCGAAATGGAGAAAAGAACTTTTCCCGTTACCATGTATAATTATTTATCGGGCCATTTTGATGCAGTGATACGCGCGCTGCAAACCCCGGATGCCCAGCGTGATACCGATCACGCCTAGACAAAGGGAATTGATTTCTACTGGGCTTTTACCCTGAAAGGCCAGATGCGCAAATATTTTCTATTCGGTCCGGATCTGAATCCTGACTACCGGCAGACCATGTTTGATGGGGCGAAAATCTGGACAGCGGAAAACCCGCGCCCCAGTTTTGAGCTGGTACACTCGCTGCAAAGTGACGATGAAATGGTCCGGGAATATGCCTTGGAGCTGTTGCAGAAGTTCCGGGAGAACATTGCGGGACTGGACGAGGCGCAAATCGATGGCACGATTACTGATCGCTTTGCCGGGGAAGATCTGGGTGAGGACTACGAAAAATGGCTGGCATGGTGGAAACAGTATGCTGACCAGGGCTGGCAAACTTTTGAGAATATCGAAAGACTCGCAAACCCTTATCCTCATCCTGAATACGGTACCGGCACCGGGCCGGTGGGAGCCACATGGGATCCGCGAGTTCGTGGCATGCGGGCGGATGCCAGAAACACCGATAATCTGCGCGCAATGCGCGAGATTTCCGTTTACCTGATGGCTGAAGAAACCGGAAACGAGAAGGTCAGGCGGCTGTACCGGGATAAGATCCAGCGTTTTGTGGTCAATCTCTACCGTCTGCATCATGGCGAATGGGACAGCGAGAATTATCTGCATCACACCATCGCGCCTTTTCATAATTTGTACGATTTTGCCAAGGACGAACATGTGGTGGGACTGGCAAAGGCGGCGCTTGACTATCTTTACCCCTCGGCAGCCATCAAATATTATCGCGGACATTCGGTGGCCCCCACCAAACGCACCGGCGGCGGACTGGAAAGATATGTGTGGCTGTTTTTCGGTGACCGCCCCGAGCATGAACCCAATCCCTACACTGACCTGATTCATGTTATCACCAGTGCGTACCGCCCGCCGCTGGCGGTTGTGAATGTCGGACGGAATAATTTTAACCGGCCGGCTGAAATGATTAACACCAAGCCGACCTATTCATACTGGCTGCCGGGTGGCGCTGAGGCGCCGGAAACATGGGAAACGGTTTTTTACGGTAAGACGTATTATCTGGGCACGGCGATCAGCATGGCTCCGCAAGGCGATCTGCGCCCATGGGACATGCTGATGGACACAAACGACGGCTGGGCCCGTCAGTTCCGCGCCAACAGCGGCAATAATTTTAATGGTCTGCGCCGCGGCGACCAGATCGGTCAATACCGTAATCTCGTAATCTGGCTGCGAAAAGACAGCAATGCGCGTTTTGCTTTTGAGCTGCCGGGCGAGGCGTCGGCCACTATTGAAGACGGCATCTGGTTTGTTGAGCACGACAAAACCTATCTTGCCATCCGCCCGATCAACATTGACAAGCAGGCGATTGCGCCGGTTGGCAAGGCGGATAAAGGGGCCGTGCGCTTTAATGCCGGCCAGAAGGGCGGAAGTTATGCCGGCTTTGCGCTGGAAGCGGGAGACGCGTCAGACTACCGCAATTTTTCCGCTTTCAAAAACCGCATCAAGAACAACAGCAGTCTGGATGTTTCCGCACTGGATGACGGGCGGGTGGTGCTGAGCGGCAATACCGGCGCGACATTGGGTTTTGCTTACAATCAGGAGCGTGATATTCCGCGCATCGAACGTAACGGGGAATTCTACGACTGGTCAGGGAATTTTGACGTATTCAAGCCGATGGACGAGAATGCGCCGGTCGCAATGGAGTGGCATGGTAAGACTCTGGAGGTTAACGCCGGGGGGCATACCTTCCGCCAGACAGTGTACGATGACGGGCGGGTTGAGTTCTCGGCAGAATAGCAGCCGCGCGGGCGGTTGCGGCAACATTCGTCTGATCGCACACTTCGTCCACAGACTTCGTCGATAATCAATGGGTGCATGACTAAGCAGGTCGATATAGTGTAGCCGATGAAGTGTAGGGCCAATGTTTAAAAAACAGGGGGGAAACCTTTAATAAGGATAACCCTTTGAAAAAATATGTTTAGATAAGAAAGACGTTCTGTTAACTTTAAAGGAACGGGTCAGATAAATCAGGAGCTATCATGAAATACATAGAGACTGTCGGCAGCGAAATGAAAATGTCGGAAATTGCATTAGGATGTATGCGGATATCCAAAATGTCGGACAAGGAAATCCGTAAGCTTGTAGATACGGCGCTGGAGAGCGGGATAAACTTTTTTGATCATGCTGATATCTATGGCGGGGGGCAATCTGAGGCACGTTTTGCCGAAGCGCTGGATTGGAGCGGCGGGCTGCGTGAGAAAATCTACATCCAGAGCAAGTGCGGTATTCGCAAAGGTATGTTCGATTTTTCCAAAGAACATATTCTGGCCTCTGTTGACGGCTGCCTGCAGCGTTTGCGTACCGATTATCTGGATGTATTGCTGCTGCACCGTCCGGATGCACTGGTCGAGCCGGAAGAGGTGGCAGAGGCGTTTACGACGCTTGAGCAGAGCGGCAAGGTCCGGCATTTCGGTGTCAGCAACCAGAATCCGCTACAGATTGAGCTTTTAAAGAAGTCTGTCAAACAGCGGCTGATGTTTAATCAGCTACAACTAAGCATTACCAATGCGGGCATGATCGATGCGGGATTGAATGTAAACATGGAAAATTCCGCCTCGGTTATGCATGACGGCGGCATTCTTGACTACTGCCGGTTGAATGATATAACCATTCAGCCGTGGTCGCCGTTTCAATACGGTTTCTTTGAAGGAGTGTTTATCGGCAGTGCGAAGTTTCCCGAGCTGAATGCCGAACTCGATGCGCTGGCGGAGAAACATGACGTTACACCTTCAGCTATCGCAATTGCGTGGATTCTGCGGCATCCGGCACGGATGCAACCGATCATCGGCACCACCAATCCGCAGCGTGTTGACGAGATTTGCCGGGCATCGCAGATATGGCTTGCACGCGAAGAGTGGTACAGGCTTTATTGTGCGGCCGGCAAGAAGCTGCCATAAAAGCCACCGAGAACCGCTGCGCATCGGAACTTAACAAAATAACGCGAACGGGGTAAAATACTATGCGTATAAAAAAATTGCTGCCGGGACTGATTTTGAGTGCATTGCTTTTACCTTGTGCGGAGGATGCTGCGGGCATTGCAGAAAAATGGGCGCTTGAACTGGAGGGGGGTGCGTTCAGGGTCGGCCGTGCGGATGTGCGGATTCCCGGTGACACGGGCGACCGCTTCTCGCTAAAGAACGATCTTGATGTCGATGACGGATCATATTCACGGGCACGCTTGTTATATAGTCCGGCTCCCCGACACACCCTGCTGCTGACCATCGCACCGTTCGAGGCTGAAGCCTCCGGCCGATTCGCAGATGATACCCGGTTTGCGGATACCGTCTTCCCGGCGGATACCTCGCTAAAAGCATATTACCGTTTCAACAACTACCGCTTCACCTACCGTTATCTCGTCAAGGAAACCGCGCGCTTCAGCGCCGAACTGGGCGGAACCTTTTTTGTCCGCGATGCGCGCATTAAACTGGAAACAGCGGAAGCTTCCGACAGTGACGATGATCTAGGATTAGTGCCGTTGTTTCATTTCCGTCTAATGTACCGGTTGAATCCCGATTGGGCGCTGCTGCTGGATGGCGATGCGCTGGCCTCTCCGCAAGGGCGGGCTATTGATGTTCTGACAGGTGTTGAATACGATCTTACAGATGGAATGCAAATCGGACTGGGATACCGGATCCTTGAAGGCGGCGCGGATAATGATTCCGTTTATACCTTCGCGCTTTTCCATCATGCCGCCGCAACAGCACGCTGGCGTTTTTGAGAATATAGAAAACTTCTTATTGGGGAAAAGGTTGACGATAGCGGCGACAATGATCCGGCCGAGC
>PXDI01000393.1 GCA_003565095.1 PVC group bacterium
AATGCAACGGGTTCTGCCATGTAGGATGCACCGCATGACACGCTTCACCCCCGGCCCAGTGACCGGCATGATTCTCAGAAACACTGCCTCCGCAACGTTTATGAAATGACACCACTGCTTTTTCCCTGGCATCATCGTCGTTTTCCGCCCCCGGGAGAAATCTGAATGCAGTTATCAGTAATACTGTAATAGCCAACACCGAGTATCCACGTCTATCTTTCATAGTCTACCTCTACCTCTTTGCTAACACGCGCTAACCGCGCCCCCGGGATCGAGAAGCTCCGGCCAAAACAAAGCTTTCGTTCGTCATTCCATTCCCTGAAATATGCGCTGCGGAAAGGATCGAAAGCAGCCAGCTCCGCGGGGTGCAGATACCCATCACGGTCAACATCCCCGAATCGCAGCGCGATTATGTCGAAATGTTTCAGCCAGACATCTCCTTCCGTATGGGGACAGGCCGGAATTGCACGCAATTCCTCAATAACCGGCGCGGCTTCGCCAACTGAGATCATGCCGTCGCCATCAACATCAAACTGGGCGATCAACTTGGCAACGGTACGGTAATAGATATCGCGATCCACGGTATATTGCGCTTCGTTGTATTGCAGCGCTGATGCGGAGTCGTGGTTGCTACCGCCAGTTCTGAACGCGGCTGCCCAGCTGTTGCGAAACTGCATTGACCTTGATGCCTGCTGTTTCATCAGTTGCTCTGCTTCATCGACACTGTAATAGACTTGCGTCTCATCTTTCATCACAGCCAGTGCGGCCGGTGTAAATGGCGGCAGCAAAGGTTGGATCAATGAAGGAGAAGCACTGATTTGCTTTGACGCAGTATTCTTGAACAACCCTCGACCCAATATTGTTTCCACTTCAGAGTGTCCCGCCGCCTTGGCCGAGGCCAACGCAGTCCGGCCATTTGAATCCTTCACATCCGGATCCGCACCGAGTTGCAGTAAAAGCCGGACAACATCTGCATTACCGTTACGCGCGGCTATGTGCAGCGGTGTTTCCATGTGGGGACCTCCGACCAAATTCAGTTCTGCACCACCCTTTATGAGAACATATGCCGTACCGGCACTGCCACGCCGAGCCGCCACATGCAGCGGGGTTACTCCGTTTTCGGTAGTGTCATTCGGTTTGGCACCAGAACGCAAAAGATGCCGGACACTATCCGCCCGGTCATAATAGGCACTCATATGTAACGCCGTAGCGCCGTTTGCCAAAACCTGCCTCGCGGTTAAATCTGGATCAACAATCAGCAGCGCCAGCAATTCCTCAACAGGACGATCTTTCAGAACTCCCATCAGCTCCATTCGCGGAATACGCTCGTCCGAAGCCGTAAGTATAGATACCATCACAAAAGCCGTTATCAAAACCGATGCACACCAGATTCTGTCACGATATTTCATTTCATTTTTTCCGTGCCTGAATACTTCCTTCAGAAGAAAACATTTGCCCATCTAACGCCTGCAGGCTAAGTTTCCGCATAGTGAACTATGCCGCGCAGCTGCAATAGGCATAACTGAATGAATGCGGGCATGCTTCCATGATTCATAAATGAACCGCAACATAAAAAAGGTGGCATTATTGTTGGTAAAGTTAATGCAAATTTGTAAAAGGCTTCTTAGTAACAAATCAAGAATGGCTTTTAAATATGAAAAAGAACCGTGATCGGCATTTAGCTTTTTATACTGATTTTCATACATGGAATCTGCGCGCTTTGTTTGAAGGCATCAAAACCTCGCCCTTTGCACGGAATTGGACAATTACCGCTCGTCACAGGCCGCATATGATTTGGGAGGAAATAGACCGGGAAGCGCCTCCCGATGGTGCGTTTTTGTTTATGCAGCGAAAGTATAATGAACGGGAAAGGCGTAGATTGAAATGTCCGGTGGTGTGTTTTTCCCGATACAGCTCCAGGCAACAGATGCCGTGCGTCTGGCCCGACGATCATGCAGTCGGCCGCGCAGGCGCCGAACATCTTCTGTCACTGGGACTGCAAAATCTGGCTTTTGTGAACGATTCAACTTACTACGCGGATTGCAGGGAGGCAGGCTTTAAAGCAGTCATACAGCGATCTAATCGCCAAGATATAGCGGTTGATTCAATCAGATATATATTTGACGCGGAAAGCAGCAACATCCGTGATGTTATAAAGTGGCTTCAAGGTCTCCCTTTACCATGTGGCGTTTTTGCGGCGACCGACCCACTGGCATTGTTAATCAACAGCCTGTGCAGAAAGCTCCACCTGCTTGTTCCGGAAGACATAGCTCTACTGGGAGTGAACAACGCTCCTGAGTATTGCGAAATGGGGATTCCGCAGATCAGCAGCATCAGACTGCCCTATTTTGAAATGGGTAGGCGAGCTGCGGCATTAATGAACCGACAGTTTTTATCCAGTTACACGAAATCACGCATAAACCGGATTATTGTCGGGAATGATATCAAAATAGTGGCAAGGCACAGCACCGATACGGTTGCGGCAGGAGACTGCCGGATTGCTGAAGCGCTGGCCTGGCTGCGCAAAACGGCACCATGCCGCCCGGTTTATTCCAACCAACTGCAGCGGCGTTTCAAAATCAGCCGCTATATTCTTGAAAATGCTTTTATTGATCTTCTAGGACATAAGCCGCCCGAGGAGGTTGCGCGCGTCAGAGAAAGCCGCATAAAGCACCTGCTTGAAACAACTGATTGGAAAATCGAGCGCATAGCCATAGAAGCCGGCTTCAAATCGATTAATGAATTATTAAGGTTTTTCTCTCGACGCACCGGAACCTCTCCCGGCAAATGGCGCAAACAAAGAACACGGCGGCAGTGAGTTCAATGCCGGCAATTCTCATTATGGCAGATGCCCCCCGCGACCTTGCTTGGCCGCCGTTGCAGCGAAGCGCGTAGGCGGGGGTCGCGGGTTAATCTTATTGGCTGAAAAGCATGCTTCGCAAGCCAATCTTGCGCTCCTGCCGCGTAGAGCGGCAGGGGGCGTGGGAGGCGGCAAGGGGCGCGGGAATTGCTATTCGCAAGCGGCAAATTATGCCGTGCCGGCAACTTCGCGTTCGACACCCAGCAGGTAATCACGGGCTTCGCCGTATTCCGCATCGCTATTTAGATGCTCAATCATCAACGGCATCTCAGGATCAAGCCGGTTGATCTCGCTGATGAAGGTATGATAATCCAGCCCGCCGCGCCCCGGCATCACCTCCAAAAAACGCACCAGCAGAGTGCTGTCCAGCAGGATATCCTTGGCGTGACAGCTTTTGATATGCGGCCCAAGCTCACGGAAGAACTGCTTAATAATGGCGGCATTACCATGATAGTTGCGCGGACTGTTCATGAAGTTGGCAGGATCACAATGCACGCCGAACTGTTTCCGGTCGATTGCCTTCAGCATGCTGGCATACATTTCTACCGAATCCGGCAGCATATACGGCATCGTTTCAAGACAATAGAACGTACTTACCGGCTGCACATCATCGATAATCTCGCGCACCACGGCTACTGCCCGCTCGAACGCATCCTCACTTAGATCATCCGCCGCGCCGCGCTTAGTCCTTTCGCCCACGATATTCACCGCGCAACGGGCACCAAGCTTTTCCGCCAAATGCAGCTTGGCCTTGGCAATTGCAATATTGGCCTTGCGCACTTCCTCGTCATCGCTGCAGGTATTCTTCCAAACTCCAACTTCCGCTATGACAACATCGTTATCTTCCGCCGCCTTGCGATAGGCTGCTATAACATCATCAGCGGCATCCTCAGTTACCGGTGTTGATATTGCACGGTAGCCCAGCTTTTTGACCAGCGCTATCCATTCATCCGGACCATTAAATTCCTCAAACAGCTTTACTGAGCCAATTCTCATTTGGTTTTACCTTTCATGTTCCTTTTTTCACAGGCAGGAATGCCTGTGGCACATTATTTTTGCCGCCATGACCTGATGACCCGATGACGCCAGATTATGTTACATAAGACGCTCACATCATCGCAGCAATCACTCTTCCCAAACGTCTTCCTGTCCTTCGTAGCCTTGGCGAAGTAGGAACTTTCCACATTTCACATTCCCGACTGGTCTGCAGTCTGCGGTCTGCAGTCTGCAGTCTGCGGTCTGCAGTCTGCAGTCTGCGGTCTGCAGTCTATCCTTACCATCCCGGCAGCAGCGCCTTGTTTGCCGCAATCATCTCGCGCAGCATTTCCGCTGCGCGATCGGTTGAGATACGGCAAAGCGCATCCATCAGCAGCGCTTGCAGCGCCATATCAAAGTTGCACTCTAAAGCGGCCTGCAGAACAAGCTGCTGTTCATCGGCAATTCTGCACAGCAGTGCCGCCAAAGCCTGCGGCAGTGGCGGCCCCTGCACCGGAGCCAACGAGTTGTGGCTCAACACTGCATTAGTTTCAACCACTGCGCCATACGGCAGTTCAGGAACCTGTCCATGGTTTGGCAGGTTAACATTGGTTTCCAGCGGCGCCCCCCCGAGCAACGCGGCAAGTTGAAGCACCCCTTCCTCTCCCGACGGCAACAGCTTTTCAGGAACACCGGCCGGAACATCCAGCGGATTAGGGGCACGCGTTATCCCGGGTGCCGGTGCCCAGGTTCCCAGCCGGAACGCCGCCGGGGTTGCCACCACTCCCCAGCGGTGCAGACTGCGCTCGCCATCAGCCAGATACCACGGAACAAACTCTGCAAGATGCCGGTCCCCGGCGGCACCAAGTGCCCCGAAACGACGGAACAAATCAAGACCGATCAACCCGCGATGCTCAAAAAACGCACCGCGGGCGGCATTATCGCCGGCATACGCGCTTTGATCGGCAAAACGACCGCGTTTTGCCGCATCTTTACTGATCAGCGGCATCAGGTCACATCCGCGATATCTGGCGCCAAGAGCAAAGGTGAAATGATTCACCCCCGCCAGATCAAGCCTGATGGCCTGCCGCGGCGGTGGCCGCCCTCCCCCCGCAGCGGCAACCAGGCCTGCCAGGCGGTGTTGTGCAGCATAGACTTCGTGGCAGCAGCCATAAGCGCGGATTCCGGGGAATTCCGCATGCAAGGCCGCGGTACACAGAGTAAGCGGGTTGGTATAATTAATAACCCATGCAGCGGGGGCATGCTCGGCAACAGCTTGTGCAAAACCGCGCAATATCGGCACAGCGCGCAATGCGCGTGAAATACCGCCCGGACCGATCGTGTCGCCGACTGTTTGCAATATGCCGTAACGCAAGGGAATCTCAAGATCATTGGCAAAAGCGGTCGCGGGGCCCGGTGAAATACCGATCACCACGGCATCCGCACCGCGCAATGCGCTGCGCAAGTCGGCCGTGGCGCGTATCTTGAAGCTTGTTTTGCTGCCGGAATGCGCAAACAGCTCACGCCCGAGCCGTGCGCTTGCCTGTGGCGGACGCAGATCACATAAACGCAGCTCTCCCGTCAATCCGGGAAACAATGCCAGATCTCGCAATAAAACCGGACACCAGTAGCGGCCGCCCGCCCCGATCACCGCAATTTTCACATCCAAAGCGTTTCGATTAATCTTCACCATAAAAACACCCTCTGTTCTCTCTCTAACGGCGCTCGGCACTGCCTAGAAATGCCTGTGGTACATTAATTTTGACGCCAGAACATGTTACACAAAACCATCACACCAGCGGGGCAAGCACTCTTCACACACGTTTCCCTGTCCTTCGTAGCCTTGGCGGAGTAGGAACTTTCCACGTTCTACGTTTAAAATCCGGTCTAAGGTCTATGGTCTAAAGTCTAAGGTCTTTCCCTAGACTCCCGCTCCAATCAAGGCATACAATCTTATCCTGCCGCCGCTGCAGCAAGTCCTGATAAATGGTCTGCGGATCGTTCGGCGGCAAAACCACATAGGTTCCATCAACATTGACCGATCCATCTGCCAGCCAGTTCAATGCGGTGGTCATGTTTCCGAAAATGCTACCGTGCCGGAAGGTCGTGGCATACCGCGGAACCTCCCACTCAGATCCGCTGCGCAGTGTGATATGTTGGCGAAAGATGCCGTTGAGGATCTCCTGCGCATAGATTTCCGTTTTGCGTAGCATCGGCACACCGACCTGTACAAGTTCACCGCCTTTTTGCAGCATTTTAATGCCGTCAAGCACCGCCTTTTCATGTGCGGAGCATTCCAGCACCAGAGAGGCATGTCCGGCCATGGAAGGATCATCCAGCGGCAAAGCTGCACAGGTGGAAAGCAAGCCGGCCCTTTCCGCCATTTCCCGCCGGCGGTCATCCGGATCACATCCCAGCACACGATAACCGCAACGCTGAAACATCAACGCGCCCATCAGGCCAACCGCTCCCAGACCGGTAACCACCACCAGTTCAGCCGGGCGCGCACTGGTTGTTACCAGCGTTGTGAATGTCACATTCATCAAGCGCGCCAAGGGCGCAATTTCCGGTTTATTATACAACGCCGGCGGCAAAGGAATAACCGCATTACGTGCAAGACACTGGCGGCTGCGATGCTGGCCCATGCAGAAAACAAGCTGACCGGCTTCCAGATCGCCGACCGCATCACCGCAATGTTCAACCCTGAATACTGCGGCATAACCCGGCACGAACGGAAAACGCCCCCATGTCAACCCCTGCTTTTCATATTGTCCCAGATACACATTAAGTTCGGTGCCAGCACTGACCATTGAGAACAAAGTTGTTCCGCTCACCTCATCATTGCCCGGAATTTCGTTTTCGATTGGACGTGATACCCATTCCGCTGTTTCCGCCTTGGGGAAAAGAATCATCTGCTCAAGCTGCTCTGCCATTTTAGTGCTCCTGATTTGTTGAATGAACAATTCAGTTTACATTAGCGGAAACCCCCTCCAGCAGCCAACAGTACGTTTGCGGCACAATGTCACAGCTTTTGCGGCACCACCCAGCCGCCGATCAGCCGGCGGCAATACTCTTGAGTCTGGCAAGATGCTGCTGTTCTTCAGCAGCCAATTCACGGAAAGCCTTCTTCAGCGCAGAAACCGGCGTAAGGCTGGCCAGTTCACGGTAAAAGTTAATGGTAGCGGTTTCATGGCGGACTGCATAATCAATTATCGCTTTGTCATTATTGCCGGCGGATAACGGCACCTCATCAAGCGCCGGCAGTTTACCCACATCCACGTTCCGCAACGGAGCTTCTCCATGCGTCTCCTGATAAGCGGAAATCAGATCCAGATGCCCCATTTCCTCCGCGGCAAGCTTTTCGAGTAATGCGCGTAACTGCGGACTCTGCGCCTGCGCCGCCAGTTTCCCGTAATCTTCAAAAGCGGCCTTTTCAAAAGCGGTCGCCTGCCTGAAAACAAACCGTGCAACCGCCCCCGGCGCAGCATGTGCCGCAGGTCCGGACTCCCCGGACGGTTTTACAAAGGCCTCCCGCACCAAAACTATCCCGAACACTATAAAAAGAATTCCGGCCCCGATCCTGATATACCGCTCAGGGATAACGCGGGTGAGGGCATCGCCCACCAGTACCGCGATCAGGGTTGAAAGCACCAGCGCAATTGAGGCCGCCAGAAATATTGTCCAGCGCGCCGACCCGCCCGAGGCCACCCGTGCCATTGCCGCCAATTGCGTCTTGTCGCCCAGCTCGGCAAGAAAGATCAAAACAAACGTACTGAAAAATATCTGCCAGTTCATAATATCCCGATTGTTGCCAGTCATAGATAAAGAATTAACCGGAAAACTAACGCCGGACGCATGGATTTACCAGAAATAAAAGGTGTTTCCAATAATTTTTCAGGCAATCTTCTGTAAGCCGCCCCCTGCCGCTTTATGCGGCAGGAGCGGAAGATTGGCGTAAACACACGCTTATGCCGCCAATCTTATTCACCCGCGAAGCGAGGTCGCGGGGGTCTTGAAAAACACTTGTAAAAATAGCTGAAGGACCAATAAAACCGCAAATTGACCGTTTCGCATTAATTTATCGCAGTCTGGCGGCGTTAATAACTATAATCAATGAAAATAAGGAGCGTGGAGCGGTATGAAGCAAAGTTCTATTCGTCTGTTTTGTATGTTTGCCGTAATCATTGCAGCAGGTTCCGCGAGCGGAAAAGACACGATTGTAATCCGCAATCAGACCCATCAAGGCATTTTTGAAGGCTATGAGAACGGTAATTTCATTTTTCGTACCAGCGGCGGAGAAACGCTGCGTGAAACCCGTTCCATGGTACGTGAACTTAGCCTAGATCCGCCGCGCAATGCCGATGTAACGATGTCCCGCGGCAGAACATCTGAAACACGCAAGGTGCAGGGATACCGCGCCATGCGCTTTGTTTTTATGGAGGGGGAAAAGGAGCAAACCGATTTTGCCACGGCTATTGACGAAATACGCATGCAGCGTCCCGCCACCGCCGCTGCCGGCGCGGGTGCCCCTTCATCAGGGCCTGCCGCAATCCCGGCCATCAACCTTGCCGGAGTGGAGGACAATCCCGACCTGACACCCGAACAACGAAGCGCCGTAGATACTTACAAACAGGCGCGCACGCGCTATGACGAATTTCTGGCCGAAAGCTCGGCACTGGTGTCCGAAATGGACCGGAGCCAGGGACGCCGCCGCGATGAGTTGCTAAATATTCTCCGGCGCCGCCGCGACGAAGAAATGCCCATCCGTAACGCCTTGCAGGAGGCCACCAACCGGCTGCTCGCCGCTTTCCCCCAAAGCGACTAACGAATTGCTTGACAGACAGCGTCTCCCGCTTGAATATCAGCGGGCATGAAATCATACGAAGAAATCAACCGTAAAATCGCAGCGGGTGATGCGGTGGTTATGACTGCCGCCGAGGTGGCCGGCTATGTCGAACGCAAGGGGCTCGAAGCCGCCGCACGTGAGATTGACGTGGTCACCACCGCCACCTTCGGTCCGATGTGCTCCTCCGGCTGCTTTCTCAATTTCGGCCACAGCTCTCCGCGCATCAGAATGACCGAAGCCTGGATCCAGGACGTGCCGGCCTATGCCGGGGTTGCCGCCGTTGACCTGTTTATCGGCGCCACCCAGTTACGCCACGGCGACCCCGCCAACATGAATTATCCCGGCGAATTCGCCTACGGCGGCGGACACGTCATGGAAGATCTGGTTTCCGGACGCGAACTGCAGCTCTTCGCGCTTTCTTATGGAACCGACGACTACCCCCGCCGCGAAGTACGCACCTATTTCACCATTAATGACCTGAATCAGGCCATTATGGTTAATCCGCGCAACTGCTACCAGAATTACAATGTGGCGGTGAACCTTTCCGATAAAACGGTTTATTCATATATGGGAACCCTGCTGCCGCAGGCCCGCAATGCAACTTACAGCTCCGCCGGCCAGCTATCGCCATTGCTAAACGACCCGCACTATGATGTTATCGGCATCGGCACCGCCATATGGCTGGCAGGCGCGCGCGGCCATGTCTATGCCGAAGGCACTCAGCATTGCGCCATTGCCGACCGGAATGATTACGGAGTGCCCAGTGAAGGTGCCGGAACCATGGCGCTCACGGCCGATATGAAGCAAATGATTCCGGAATACGTCCGCGGAGTCAGCCTGCGCGGTTACGGAGTCTCACTGGCGCTGGGCGTCGGTGTTCCAATTCCTGTGCTCTCCCCCGCACATTTACAGCGCGCATGTATCCGCGACAGCGATATCATGGCACCAGTGGTCGACTATGCAGACGACTACCCTGAAAATTCCGGCAGGATTCTCAAGCACGTTTCATACGCCGAGCTGAAAGGCGGCGGATTCGAACTAAACGGCAAAGAGGTGGCGGCGGCATCCATCTCCTCATATAACAAAGCCCTCAAAATTGCCCATCGGCTGGCTGACGAAATCAGGCGCGGGGACTTTCTTCTGGCGGCACCGCTGGGCTCCCTTCCGCGGGAAAGCCGCAACCGCCCACTGAAAATCCGGGAGGCCGCGCAATGAGTGAACCGACCGTTACCCGCAAATTAATGCTGTTCTTCCCGCGCTGCGAATGCGAGAAACCGATCATCTACCATCTTGTTAAGGATTACGGGTTGGTGGTGAACGTGTTCCGGGCCAAAGTAACCCCGGAAGAGGAAGGTTATCTGGTACTGGATGTCACCGGAACGGAAAGCGATATCGAAAAGGCGCTGGCATTTGTAAAGACATTCGACGTGAAGATAAATGCCGCCGGCAAAGGGCTGCACTGGGATGCCGGGCGCTGTACCCATTGCGGAGTATGCCTGCCGCACTGCCCGACTGAAGCGCTTTTCTATGGCAACCCGGATAAACGTGAAGTTGCTTTTGATGAGGATAAATGCATTGAATGCCTCGCATGCATAAAAGTATGCCCGTTTAATGCCTGCTCATCAGCATTTTAAACTGAATGAAGCGCATCTTCAGAAACTTTATACACAAGACCACGGAGTGCCGCATATGCTGCGGGCATTTTGAAAAAGCCTGCGCGGCTTTAATTTTCCACCGTTCCCTGCTGGAGAACTACATTGCCGGTCATCCGCAATTCAGCAGCAGCCTTGATCCGGTAGACTGTGCCGCTTCCGCGCCGGAAATAGTGCGCCGTATGACGCGCGCCGCAACACTGGCCGGCACCGGACCAATGGCGGCCGTTGCCGGAGCACTGGCACAGATTGCCGCAGAAACCGCCATACAGGATATGTCGGATGAGATTATTCTCGAAAACGGCGGGGATATTTTCATGCGACTGCAGGCCCCGGCCAGAATCGGCATCTATGCAGGAAAAGGTTACGCGCAACTTCCGCAACTGGCATTTCGTGTTACGCCGGAAGAAACCCCCTTGGCGGTTTGTTCTTCCTCCGGTACCATGGGGCACTCCTTCAGCAAAGGCCGCTGCGAGCTGGCAACAGTTTGTTCGTCCGACGCCGCACTGGCCGATGCCGCCGCAACCCAGGCTGCAAATATGGTCAACAATACCGCCGACATCCAGCCCGCACTGGAAAAAATCATGGCTATCGAGGGTGTTCGCGGAATCCTGATCGCCCACGGCGGCAACGTCGGTATGGCCGGAAAACTGCCCGCACTGACCAAATAAACGATCTAGCCTGTATTCTATTGCCATCGGCGTCGTAATGGCCTATAAAGACCATTCAATTGCTTCATAACATCGTACTGTTTTTCAACACGGCAACGGGTGGCGTTTTTGACGCGGTATTATGGGTTTAGTTAAAATAATTTTTGGAATTATCGGCGGGCTTGGCCTGTTCCTGTTCGGCATGTCTCTTATGTCAGACGGCATAAAGGCACTGGCTGGAGGACGGCTGAAGTTCTTTCTGACCGCCCTTACCCGCAGACGTTTTACGGCCGTCCTGCTCGGGGCGTTCGCAACCATGCTCGTCCAGTCCAGCTCAGCTACAACCGTTATGACGGTGGGCTTTGTAAATGCCGGGCTACTGACACTGCGGCAAGCCCTTTGCGTTGTACTGGGCGCTAATGTGGGAACAACTGTCACGGCATGGCTGATCTCGCTGCTGGGGTTGCAGACAGTTTCAATCACCGCTTACGCCCTGCCTATGGCTGGTATCGGCTTTTTCATGAATATCGCCTGCCGCGACTCTCGCAAAAAAAGCACCGGAATGACGATGCTCGGCTTTGGCCTGCTTTTTATCGGTGTAAGCTTCATGCAGGAGACCTTCGCCCCGCTGCGCGACTGTCCGGATGCCCAGCAAGTGCTGATCAGGCTGGGCGGGTACCCCCTGCTGGCGCTGCTTGCCGGCACAATCCTCACCATATTAATGCAAAGCAGTTCAGCTTCCATCATGGTAATTCAAGTACTGGCTCTTCAAGGAGCCTTCGGAACTGATTGGAATGTGGTGCTGAACATGGTTTTGCCGTTTGTTCTGGGCGATAACATCGGCACAACCATCACGGCACAACTGGCGGCCATACGCTCTTCACGCAATGCCAAACGGACCGCCATGGGGCATACCATCTTCAACATTATCGGGGTCATTTATATCCTGCCGTTTGTGTGGAGCGGGGCTTTCGGCGCGTTTATATCAAGAATTACCCCTTGGGAATTGTCACAACACACCATCATGGCCGACATTGCGGCCGCAAATACTTTAATCAAAATAATTAATACCGCCATTTTTCTGCCTTTGATCGGAGTTCTGGAAACAAGCGTCATCAAAATCTTGCCGATCAAACCGGGCGAAGCTGATGAAAAACCGGTTGCTCTTGACGAACATTTACTGGACACGCCTGAAATAGCTTTCCAGCAGGTACATCGGGAACTATTGCGCATGGTGAAAATAACCCGCAAAGCGGCCAGCCAAGCGATTGCCGGACTGCTGGAAGACAGTCACGAAAAACTTGCCAAAGTGCATAAAAACGAGAAGAAGAGCGATGAATTTCAATATGAGATTACTGCTTACCTGAGCCGCCTGGCCCGCCGCCCCCTGCCGGGCAAATATTCGGATGAGATCCCGGTGCTGCTGCACACGGTGAATGATCTGGAGCGTGTCGGCGACTTGGCGGTAAATATTGCAGAAGTGGCCGAGCGCAAATGGTCCCAGAAAATAGAATTCAGCCCGGAAGCGATGAATGAAGCGCGGGAAATCGAAGATATTCTGCGGACAATGTTTGCCTGCACCCGTGCTGCGCTGAAGCACAACGACAAAGAGGCCGCAGAACAGGCACTGGCTATTGAAAACAAGTTGAACGCCATGCAGACTGAATTACGCAAGAATCATGTCCGGCGGATGGGTTGTAATGAATGCTCGCCGGAAAGCGGCTTGATCTTTATCGATCTGGTCGATAACGCCGAGAAGATCGGGGATCATCTGACCAACATTGCCCAGTCGGTGATCGGTGGCCTGCAATGGGAACACCACGAATAGTCAAGACGGGGCTGTTCGGATGCAAACAAAAATGAAAAAAGCTTGCAATCAATGAACCATTAAGCAAAGGTCATAATATAATTTTGTACGGTTTTTCATACCGTAGTAACAAATGGTGGTTTGTTATGATACGCCCTAAATTGCATAAGTCATTGAGGGGGGGGGGGCTTACGCAGGTTTTCGCCCGCGCTGCCGTTCGCCGCCGTACTGCTTGCCGCCTCTTATCTTACCGCTGAACAGCCTCTCGAACCTTCACCATTACCCGCAATAATCCGCTCCGGCGATCTTGATGCATTGCAGGTGTTTATCCGCGACAACCGCTCCGCGGTCAATGAACCGCTTTCGTCACAAGACTTGCGACCTTTGCATTTATGCGGCTTTCACGATAAGCACAAAATGGCGTTTCTGCTCATCGATGCCGGAGCAGATGTCAATATTACCAACCGCACAGGCCTGACCGCACTGCATGTCGCAGCCCTAAGCACAGCCAATAATACAATAGCAGTGCTTCTTGATGCCGGAGCTGACTCTCGAATAACTGACATAAGAGGGCGAACTCCGCTTGATCTCTACATGAGACACGCGGCGCGAAAGGATCGACGGACACGGCGAATGTTATGGGATGCATATTGTGAAGCACCAATTTCCAGTCAAAGTATTTCGGATTTCACGGATGATGATTACAAACGTTTTCACCATGACAATATGCAGGCACTGAAGTTCCGGCAGGAGGTCTTTCTTGACCGTTTTGACAAAAATCGCGACGGCAATATAGATCGTGAATTATTTCGTGATTATAAAATAGCATACAAAGAACAGCAGCGAAGAGATCATGCCCGCATTGCCGCTTTGGCGCTTGAACGCTGGGACGCGAATGGCGATGGCAGGATTAGCTATGATGAAGCCTATAAACCAATTAGCCTTTTCGCTGATTTACATGCGGTTGCGGTGCGGTCGGATGAGGAGCGCAAAAGGCTGCGACACCGTATGATGCTAAAGCACTTTGATTTGGATGGTAACGGCCGCCTCTGTGAGGCCGAGCATGGTTTAGCGGAAACATTCGAGGATGCCGCGCTCAGTTTCGGGATAGCCCGTGAATCAGATTTTGTTCAAATCGGACGGGTGTTCGCAATCTACATTCCACCTGAAGAAGAGGAGCCGGACTACGAATGAAACAATATTTCACACGCTTAAAAATAATGGTTCATTGTTGTATTCTTGGAGCCGGCTCGCTGCCGGCCGATATCTCTACACATAATTACGTTGATTATGACCCGTTTGTTTTTGGCTGGCACACGCGGGGCGGTGAACACTGGGCCGGTGCCTACAAAGGCCACTGCAAGGGCCGTGACGGCTATGAAAACCCTTTGCAGGACAGGACAGATACTATCCCCGGAGTCTCGCATGATGGCCATAACGTAACATTTTCTCTTGATTACGTTGCAAACGGTTTTGGTGCAACTAAACTGCGCGGAGTGAACTGTTATACAGTGCGCGGAGACATATCACTGGAATTTATTTCTCCAGATGGGACAAAAAAAGAGGATACTCTGGAGCAAGGCGGCACTACCGGCGTAAGAACACCTTTAGGAGGATTGCGGTATGACGGAATGCGGGATGAACCGGAAGACGTGATAACAATCGTAAAAGGGCATCAGTTACCCGAGGCGGATGAAAAAGGTAATGCGGGAGGATTTGTCAGACTCAAGCCGATCGTGTATATAAAGACACAGAATTCGCTTGATGATGATATTATTTGCGCTTGCGGGAGCGATTGCGACGGTAATTCGACAAAGCTGCATTTGGCGGGCTGGCCGAAAAAACTGAGCAAAGGCAAAATGGCTTTGGAAGTTGAATCCGGTGAAGATGCGGGTAAAGTGATAATAAAAGACGGGGACACTGTGCTGATCGACGGTTCGGGCCGCAAGGAATGGCCATTGTCGGAAAACTTCCGGAAAGATGATATTCCGGCGGAATTGACGGTTTATGGCAAAAGCGCCAGTTCCGCGGAGAATGATGTTACAATCTGGTACAAATTCTTTGCGCCGGGTGAGGATGAACCTTGGACCGAGGCGAAGGAGAGGCTTACAGTATTCGAGGCCACGATCCGCAATGGTGATGGAGATGGCCCACCCGAAAAGCTTGTCTCAATCAGTGCGGAGAATGATTACAGGCTGATTGTAAGACCGGCTGGTCTTACGGGATCATATGATTGGGAAAAAAGTGACCCGCAGAACACGCTATACAGTTTTAATAAAAATTCCAATATTCTCAATATGTGGGCGCATGCTTCAAACACAGGAGTTTTTACTTTGACGGGCAAATTCAAGCCGTCAGGAGCGCCGGATTGGCATGAAGGTAACATACAAGTGGAGATTATCAAGCCGACCGGGGAGAAAACCACGGGTATTGGGTGGACTGATTATTTTGGAGGGGCCGGTCAGTTCGGTAAATTTGCTATGCAGATTCAACCGGAAGACGCATGGTATCTGAATACAGCTGTCCAGGAATATGGCGGTGATTATGAGTATGAGAATATAAACTGGCCAGGGAGCGACTATGATGATTTTGAATTATGTGAAACTTTCTGGAATGTGAGTTCCTCCGGTGAATACATGACGGACTATATTGGGTTTTATCAAGACTATCTCGATGATCGTATGGCTGAAGGTATAACAGAAACAGGCAAGATAACATGTACACAAACAATGAAGATATATAGTCGCGGGGGGCAGAATACGAAAGTCCAGTATCAGCAGCACACAATCAGTATGAGAATAGAGTTTGGATTTCAGATAACCGTCACGCGAGACGGTGTTACGCAGTCATCACCCATCTTTCCCTAAGGAGTTGTTGAGATGTTCAAGATATGGATCAAGCCGATTATAATAATTATTGTTGTACTTATGGGATTTAGCGGCAGCATGTATGGACAGGATAAGCAAATCAAGTTTCATCTGGTGACCGGCCGGCCGTTGGATGCCGCGATTAGAATATTGGCGGACATGACCGAAACGCTGATCACTTTTGAAGAACCGGCATACTACGATGATGAGACCCGTGTACGGGAAACCGTGCCGGGACGCGGTTATTCTGTACCAGCAACCCGCACCCTGAAGTTTAGCGTTAGCAGGGAGCAGGCTCTGCCCGAGATGATTTCCACTCTGTTTGAAGCAGGTAAGCTGATCGACCCTGATGTGTCTTATGTCATGCATGCTGATGAACGGTACAACCATGTCTTCAATATAATGCCCGAACGCTGGCTGAACGCGGACGGGGATGAAATCAAATTTACGAGCCTGTTTGCCGGAAATGTTTCTTTTCGGGTTAAACGCGACGAATCCCTACGTGCGTGCATGAATCGTTTGCTGGATTATCTTATTCCATATGATGCAAATACTGATAGCGTTCTTGTGTGGGGGGCTGCGGGCGGCCCGGTGGCGTGGGAGCGTGAATTCGGCGTTACAAATGCGCCCGCCATATCATTATTGAATTCAATTCTTGCTAACCATAACGCACGGCCGCATGGCACCGTTATCCGTTCCCTTATGCTTAGACGTACAATCCGGCAACTTGAAAATGGTGAACGCCGTGCTGTTCTTAATGTAGTACGAGCCGGAGCGTTTCAGGTTAAGCCTGATGCAGACCATGTTTTCTGGATGGAACATGCAAGACCAGTGGCAGCGGCGCTGGATGCATTCGATGAAGTATTCACTGATTGCATAATCCATTATGAAGGGCCGAATTATTCTGCTGGCGGTGTCCGAAGATTTGAAGATGGAAGCCCTATCGGGCCGATTGGTGATCGCTTTTTCTATAACTTCAGCAGCACAAACGCTGTAGAAGAGATACTGGCTGATTTCTTGTCGAGGATCAAAATAGCGGGCGTTAATTTCCGTGTCGCAAAGGTGTCTGACCAGAGTTATTACGTAGCGCCGGCGGAATCGGCAAGCCCGGTTCTTTCCCGACTGCCTGTCAGCATTGCCAGCGGAGGCCGCTCATTTAAAGAAACTCTCGAGAACGTATGCCTTCAGCTTAAGAAACTGACTGACACAGAAGTGAAGCTTGATCTTCATGTCGATAAAGAGCTGTTGTCACGCGATATCAACATATCTGTTCCTGAGTCATCCTTTTATGCCGCAATGCATGCATTATTCATGGATGTCGATCATTTGCTGCGCTGGCGGCTTCTGCATGAACCGGCGAGCGACCATTATGTGCTGCAGGTGCATGCTCGCAAATGAGGGCCATGCCACGCATGATGGTTCCACTGCCGTCTACATAGGCTCATATAAATGGTGGATAGCGTGGGCAAGGGATACAGGCTTGCCACAAAAAAACAGTGCATTTGGTGATAAGACCGCCTCATATACTGTCAGTGAGCTTGGATGTCAGGGACAGGGCAAAGCTAAGATATTCTTCACGCGTGATGCAAAAAATCACCCCGATCCGCGGGCGCTACCCAATTGGATGTATTACTGGTCGCAGACCGAGGCTGGCATTGGGTTTACATATTATTATGGTGGATCAGGCCAAGGTGCGAAGAGCGGAACAATGAAATATTGCGGCACGAGGAGAGCATGGGTTTGTATAATTTATGATCGAGCGAGGTTGTCAGTAAGTCTGCACAATGTGCGCACAAGCAAAAACTACACCTACGAGTCTATAAACTTTTTTGCATTTGTAGTTCGTCATGAGGCAAAGCATCGAGACCAGTTCATTAAGATGTGGGGTGATGGCGGCGGCAGCAGTACTTCACCATACGATCCCACAAAGGATACAGTTGGCGATGGCTTGAGGGATACCATGAGGGGCAGTCTTGTCCACGGGCGGCCTTATACTATACAAAGTACTCCGACTTATCCTGATAACTGGGGTTATGGCAGTGGATTTAATGATGCCGAAGATGCCGCTATGTGGGAGCAAATATGGCCAGATGCTACAGCATATGATAATGTTGACTGGGCAAAACCTGGCAGGCAATACAAGCAAGGATATACCTCACCCTAAAAGGAGCAAAGATTATGAATGATAGTGTTTTTAGTACTTGGTGTTTGATTTTCCTGCTTGCTATGGGGGGAGGCTGCAATTCTCATATTGCAAATTCAGCAATGCAGCCAGGAGATTTGACAAGAGCTAAGAATGACGCGAGAAGCGTAAAGGAATGCATGCGAAGGATTAGTGATATTATCCATGATGAGCTCTCAGACCCTACAGAACGACGGATAGGTTTCGGGGGGGGTATGTCGACCATGACTATCAAGTTGCGCAGATTATTACAGCATTCCGCAACCTGCTTATGCCTCCGACACCAGATGGTCTCTCTCGTCCTAAAGCAGCAGACATTGCTTACATGAAAGCCATGCTGGAGCAAGAGGAACATCAGAGAGCGAAAGAAGTTTTTCAGATCATTCTAGTCTATTGCGGTGAAATAGCTTTTGCAGAGAATCTTGTTGCTATTATTAGCAAAGATGGACAGCCTTATGTACGAAAACAAGCACTGAACGCAGTCTGGCAGGCTGGATATTTTGGCGCAATACCTGAATTGATCGAGTGTCTTTTAGACAGTAGCGAATCTGTCCGAATGGACCATGCTAGTGGAAGTTTAATCAAGGATTTTCCTGTACGAAGGTCTGCTGCGTTTGCGTTGCGGAAACTTGGTGTTTCTGTAGAAGAATTAGAAGACAGTCAATATCGACCGGACAAGAGAAGTGCTGTCAATGTGTTGAAACAAAAACTAGATCAGTCATCTGATGAGATGGCTTCAAGCTTGATGAAAGCAATTTCGAAAATAGGCGGGCATCACGCGAGGAAGGCTTTGAATGATTTTATTCGGGAGAACAAGGATACTATCGACAAGGCGAAGCTTGTTGCGGAAGCAAAGAAGCTACTGTCTGAACTAGATGATTCCAACGATGATCCAAACAAAAGGAATGAAGGGCTATAAAAGAGCGTGTCTTCATAGGGCCTTTAATAATGAATAAAGGCTGACATCAGACTGCGTTTTTGGATGAATATGCATACGTAATTATGTCAAATCATCACATTATCGCCTGCTTCAGCAAAACCGCCTTATGCAGTTCCTCCAGTGTCACCCGGTTGTCATAGAGCGCCTTGCCGACAATCGCACCGGCCAGATTCGGCAGCTTCAACTCACACAGCTTCCGGATGTCATCCGCCGTACTGATTCCGCCTGAAGCGATGACGCTGCATTCCACCTTCCTGCAAACGTCTTCAACCGCGGCGAGATTCGGCCCCTGCAACATGCCATCGGTACTGGTGTCGGTATAGATAATGGTGGAAATTCCGGCACTATCGGCCTTTTGCGCCAGCTCACCGGCACTGACCCCGGTTGTCTCAACCCACCCCTTCACCTGTACATACCCGTCACGCGCATCAATACCGACCGCAAGCCGGTCACCGAAGCGCTCCGCCAAAGCATTCAATGCGGCAGCATCCTCAAGCGCACGTGTTCCTAGAATGGCCCGCGACACTCCCGCTTCCAGCAGCGCCTCAATCTGCGCATCAGTGCGCAGGCCGCCGCCAACCTCAACCGGAATCGCTATCGCCCGCGCAATTTCAGCAATCACCGCCGCATGCGCCGGTTCACCGCGAAAAGCACCATCAAGATCCACCACATGCAAATAACGCGCACCGCGCTCTTCCCATTCGCGCGCCATCGCCACCGGATCACCCGAATAATGCGTCACATCATCCGCACGCCCCTGACGCAAACGCACACAACAGCCGTCCTTCAAATCAATCGCCGGAATAATTATCATCAGATTGTTCCCTTGCTGGAAGGCACACCCTTCTCCCGCTGATCCAGTGCCACCGCCTGACGCAACGCCCGGCCAATTCCCTTGAAGACCGCTTCATACGCATGATGCGCTTCATCTCCGTACAATTGCTCGACATGCAGGTTCAAGCGCCCCTCGGTCACAAATGCACGCAGAAATTCTTCAATCAAGCGCAGATCAAATTCAAGAATCTTACGTTTACGGCATGCCATCCGCATTACCAGGAACGGCCGGCCGCCAAGGTCAAGAGCCACGCGCGCCAAAGATTCATCCATCGGCAGCAGCATTCCGCCATAACGGACGATACCCTTACGCGTGCCCAGCGCAGTATTAAGCGCCTGCCCCAGCACCAGACCAATATCCTCGACGGTGTGATGATAATCCACAGCCAGATCGCCCTTGGCAATAATCTGCAGATCAACCAGAGCATGCCGCCCCAGCAGTTCCAGCATATGATCCATAAAAGGCATACCGGTGGTAATCCGGCAATTGCCGCAGCCGTCGAGCCGCAGTTTCACCTTAATATCAGTTTCGCGCGTCTGACGGCTGACCTCTGCCTGTCTTGCCTTCATAGCATGCTCCCGTTATTGTTGATTAAGCGCATTGCGCATCTCGAAAAGAAACCGGTCCATATCAGCATCGGTTCCAATGGTTATTCTCAAATGCCGGTCCGTGCGTTCGCCCGGAAAATACCGCGCCAGCACCTTGCGCTCACGCAGACGGCTGAATAGCTCCTTGGCGGCAACCCGTTCATGACGGACCCACAGAAAATTGGCCTGCGAGGGCGTCACGACAAAGCCCATCATGTACAATTCACGGGCCACCCGCTCACGAGTCTCACGGATAAATCCGGTATGCCGCAACATATATGCCTGATCATTCAGCGCTGCAACCGCCAGCTTCTGGGCCAGACAGCCGATGTTATAGGAGTCTTTGATCCGCCCTAACGCATCGATCAGCACCGGAGAGCCGATTGCATACCCCACCCGCAATCCCGCCAGTGAATATGATTTTGAAAGTGTACGGCAAACCAGAACATTACCAAGCTCGCGGGCAAGCGACAGGGCATTGCCTTCTGCAAAATCTGCATACGCTTCATCCACAACCACCAGACCGTTGAACGTGCGACAAAAATCCGCAACCGTTTCAGGCGCATATGCCATGCCGGTGGGCGCATTCGGACACGTCAGGAAAAACACCGATGCCTCATACCCGTCCGGCATGCTCCATTCAAAATCATCGCCAAGAGCCACCGGCCGCTGCGCAACGCCAGCAGCCTGCGCAAGCACGGGATACAGCGAATAAGAAGGATCAAAAAAACCGACCGAGCCATCATTTTCCACAAAAGCCCGGATAATCAGCGCGAGCACTTCATCCGACCCGTTGCCAACAAAAACCATAGCCGGCTCCACCCCGTGCACCCGAGCAATCGTTTCGCGCAGTTCACGGCATTGCGGATCAGGATACCGCCGCAAATCCGCCACATTGCAGCGTTCGAAAGCCTCGCCCACCCGCGGCGACGGCGGATAGGGATTCTCATTGGTATTCAGCTTCAATATCCCCGGGTCAACCGGCTGTTCTCCGGGAACATATCCAGCCATCTCGCTCACATTCTTACGAATCAATCTTTTGTTAGCTTCCATTTCACCTGGTCTCTCTAATGCTCTTTCGGTTATGCGCATGCCCACGCCCCCTGCCGCCTTGCGTGCCGCGGCGTAGCACTTGTGCTAAGACTGGAGCGGCATGAGCGGTAATCCCAAACCCTCACACACTCACATACCCACACACTCACATACCCACACACTCACATACCCACACACTCACATACCGTTCTCATCACATTTCATACAACTCTTTAAAGTACCGCTTCAGCTTTGCGCGTATCATCAAACCTGATACCGGCCGACAGTGCATGGGCATCCAGTCCCTCGATTTCACCGAACACCTCAATGGCCGGCAGCATCCCGCGCAAATCTTTTTCAGAAAGTTCGATCACGCTGCTGCGCCGCAGAAAATCGTCGACAGTCAATCCGGAAAACATGGCCGCCGCCCCGCCGGTTGGCAGCACATGGCTGGGACCTGCCACAAAATCCCCGGCGGATTCAGGTGAGAACGGACCAACAAACACCGCACCGGCACAGGTTACCTTCTTTAACCAGTTGCGTGGCCGGCGGACCAGCAGCTCAAAATGCTCCGGGGCAAAACGGTTGCACAAATCCATCCCCTGTTGCAGCGACTCCGCCACCAGCAGCATAATACCCTTGGCGGCCATGCGGCGGATAGCATCCGCACGGCTGAGCCGCGCAATCATGGCCGGCAGTTCCTGCGCAACTGCCGCGGCCAGCTCCGGCGAATCGGTTATCAGCAGCGCCTTTTCCCAGCCGGTGCCATGCTCCGCCTGTGAAAGCAAATCAGCGGCAACCACCGCCGGCTTCGCACTATCATCCGCAAGAATGGCAATTTCACTGGGTCCCGCCACCAGATCAAGCGCCACCTGTCCGTAAACCTGGCGCTTGGCAGCGGTGACAAATGTGCCTCCGGGTCCGACAATCTTCTGCACCTTATCAACGCCACGCGCACCATATGCCATCAGACCGATGGCCTGCACGCCGCCCACACGGTAAATTTCCGTAACACCGGCCACATGCATTGCATACAGCAACACCGGATTAACCGAACCATCCGGTTGTGCAGGTGTGCATGCCACAATCTGCTTTACTCCCGCCACACGCGCAAGTGTTGCGGTCATCAATGCGGTCGAAGCCAGCGGAGCGGCCCCGCCGGGCACATACACCCCGACGCGCTCGAAAGGATGAAACACTTCTCCCAGCCGACCGCCGTGCGCGGTTTTCATTGACCAGTCACGCTTGCGGCCTTTAGCGGCAAAGCGCGCAATATTGCGATCCGCCAGCCGGACCGCGGAACGCACGCGCGCCGGAACATTCTCACAGGCCTGCTTGATTTCGCCATCAGTGACCCGCAGCGAGCGCGGCGACAGCCGACTGCCTTCATAACGGCGGGCCGCCTCAAGCACGGCGGTTAGACCGCGCTGACGGATATCCGCCAGAATCGACAACGCAACTTCTTCCGCACGCTCATCAAATGCCGGACGCTTGAAAAATTTATCGACCGCTTTATTGGCCTTGTCCGGCCTGTATTCACATATCCTGATCCGCATTGTCCGCTCCCTGCTTTTCTGCATTCCCGCCAAGCCTGGCGGCAGCCGCCACAATTACCCGGCCGCTGACTCTGCCGCGGGGCCTCTCCCGCAGCCAGCTTCGCCACAACAATTCCTCAACATACCGGTTAACGGCTGCCTCGCTGTGTGGCGCATCAATAAAAACCGCCTCAACATTGCCGGCCGCATCAAACTCTACACTTGCCCGCACCTGCCACGTCCGGCCGGCCAGTTTTTCGGGCAGTGCCTGCTCCTTCACTTCATAGCCGTAACCGCGCAGATTACGCCCCGGCTCAATCTGTAAAGCGACGCGGCCGTTACCGGGACGCTCAAATAAGCGCCGCGGCGACATAAAAGACCGCGACGGCAGCTCAGGAACACTGAACAGCGTTTTTAATGGTGCGGGTGCCGGCAACCCCGAAACAGCCGGCAGCTCCGGCGGCGGCAGCACAAAACTCTGCTCCACAGACTCCAGCACCATCGGCACCAGCAGCTCGTCTTCATCCCTGAACACCGGCCCCGCAGCGCCCCCCGCAGCAAACATGTCCGGCTTCAAATATGCTTTGCTTTCATAATCTGTGATGTAAAAAACCCCCGGAAGCCGCAAAGGCGCAGCCGGCGCTTTGGCCGCATATTTATCGGCCGCGGGCCACAAGAACCACATCCCGATTCCCACGGCAATAATAAATACCGCCGAAAAATCCGGCAGTCTCTTCACGCTACTGGAGCTTTTTTTTCTCATCAGCCATGACGCGCTTCAAAATCATCCATGAAGTCAACCAGTTTTTCGACCCCTTCCGGCGGAAACGCATTATAAATTGAAGCACGGATTCCGCCAACCGACCGGTGCCCCTTCAGGCCGGAAAGCCCTTCCGCCAGTGCCTCTTTCACAAACAGCGCCTCCAGTTCCTCATCCGCCAGCCGGAAGGTCACATTCATATCCGACCGGAATTCCGGCAAAGCCGTTCCGCGATAGAAAGCGCTGCGGTCAATCCGTTCATAAAGCCCGGCGGCCTTTTCAACATTCTGGCGGTAGAGTTTTTCCTGCCCCTGTTTCATAATCCAGCGTGTAACCAGCATGTAAATATAGATGGTCCAGCACGGCGGAGTATTATACAGCGAATCATTCTCGATATGCGTACGGTATTGCAGCATTGTCGGCAGCGTTTCCGGTGCCTTCTCCGCCAAATCTTTGCGGATTACCACCAAAGCCATGCCCGCCGGGCCGAGATTCTTCTGGGCACCGGCATAGATCAGCCCGAAAGGCTCAACATCCAGCGGACGCGAGAGAATGTCTGAGGACATATCCGCCACCAGCGGCACATCCACCTGCGGATAGCTGTTCCAGCGTGCACCGGAAATCGTCTCATTTGACGTCACATGCAAATAGGCCGCGTTTGCACTCAACTGCAATTCATCCATGCGCGGCACACGGGTCGGAATCTCCTTACCGCAATCAGCCGCCACATTCACCTGCCCGATCTTGCGCGCCTCCTTGATGGCCTTCGCCGCCCACGAACCCGAGTTGGTATAGTCCGCCACGGCTCCGTCGGTCAGCAGATTCATCGGCACCATTGCAAACTGCAGACTGGCGCCCCCTTGCAGAAACAGGACAGCATAATCATCCGAAAGCTTCAGCAGTTTGCGGGTATTGGCAATGGCTTCAGCATGCACTGCGGCAAAATCCCTGCCGCGATGACTGCATTCCATTATCGACATGCCGCTGCCATGATAATCCGGCAACTGCGTACGCGCCTCTTCAAGAACCTCTTCCGGCAGCACCGCCGGCCCCGCACTGAAATTATATATTCTGGCCATATGCTATTCTCCTGATCCCATTGTTGACTAAATCATTCACCAAACTCGAAACAGTAAAGATAATCGTTCACATCCCCCGTGGCAAGAGACAAGTAGCTGTCGACCAGTAAAACGTCTGCTAGCTGCGTTCGCTGACCTTGGTCGGCGAGCGCAATAATTGTCAATAAAAGGGATCAAGAAAGAGGCGGCTGCTTGAGCCTGAATAGTGCCGGTATTGGTTTACACTCAATTTATCTGGCTGCATATGGGTTCAAAATGGTTTAAGTGCCCGACACTTCACCGTGACGGTGGCGGCAGCCAGATTTTCACCGGCATGGTCTTGCGCCCCCACTGCAGCGCCGCGTCATGTGACCTGAAATACAAATCGAGCTTCTGGCCCTTGATCGCGCCGCCGCGGTCCTCCACCCGGCCATATCCGTAGCCTTCAATATACATCACTGTTCCGAACGGATACAGGCTGGTATCGGCGGCCAGTGTACCGCGCCGCGCACGCGAGCCGGAAGCGGTAATGCCCACCTCCTTCGGCTTACCCTTATTCGGTCCGGAGGCAAAAACCGGCCGGCCGTACCAGTTACGCTTCCAGCCGCAGCACTCACCGCACGGACAATAGGCGGTCACTTCCATAGTGCGTACCACCGGTGCAACGCCGGCGGGCGGACGGATTCCCGAACACCCCGTAAAAAAGAACACCGCCCCCGCCGCCAGCACCAGAATACCCACAACACCCTTTATAAACCTTTTCATATATCTGCTCCTGCCCCGCCGGCTTACCACACCCCACCCCATAAATAAAAGATTCCTAAACTCAAGAACCCCGATCACCCGCAAACTAAAACACTTAACCACATCTTTACAAGTTCAGACTTCCGCGCCCCCCCTACCCTACCCCCGTGCCACAGTTGCAACATGCACACTGGCAGCCCCGGCCTCCATCAGCACCCTCGAACACGCATTCACCGTCGCCCCGGTGGTCATCACATCATCCACCAGCAGAATCCGCC